>JAKITZ010000072.1 GCA_021647805.1 Robiginitomaculum sp. | reverse complement strand
GTAAATGGGCAACCGCCCAAATCAAAACCCCAAGCATCATCGGATGGCGAGCGATAACACGAATACGACCTTTCATGTGCGCCGAAGCCAATAAAACCAACGCCACTGGCACCAGAAGAAACGCCAGATGTTTTGCCCAAACCGGCGGATCAAAAACCGGCACATTTGGAGCAATAATCATACCCCAGATAATCAAACCAAGCCCGACCAAGGAAATTAGAGAAAACACCCCCTTATAACCATTTGCCCCTAATTTAGCCTGCAAGCCAGCTTTAAGCGGCGCAATTACCGGCACCAGATGAATACCAATCATCAAGGCCAGTCCGATTTGTAAAATTTGCATAGCTAATTCCTTTTCTGTCGGTCGAGTAGAGCAAATACCTCAGATTTACAAATTGTTTGAATCTCCCCTACTCCCATTCAATAGTTCCCGGTGGTTTTGAGGTTATGTCATAAACTACGCGGTTAATGCCGCGCACTTCATTGATAATTCTGGTGGCAGTGCGTCCCAAAAAATCATGCGGGAACGGGAAATAATCGGCGGTCATACCATCGGTTGAGGTCACAGCGCGTAAAGCCAATACCTGATCGTAAGTTCGCTCATCGCCCATTACACCGACGGTTCGAACGGGCAATAACACGCTAAACGCCTGCCAGATGTCGTCATAAAGGCCGGCCTTGCGGATCTCGTCGAGGTAAATCGCATCGGCTTTTTGTAAAATTTGTACGGCTTCTATCGTTATCTCGCCGGGTATGCGAATGGCCAGCCCCGGCCCCGGAAACGGATGGCGGCCAACAAAGCTTTCCGGCAAGTCAAGCTCACGGCCAAGCTCGCGCACTTCGTCTTTGAACAATTCACGCAAGGGTTCGACCAGTTTCATGTTCATGCGTTCTGGCAGGCCACCAACATTATGATGGCTCTTAATGGTCACCGATGGCCCGCCGTCAAAGCTGACGCTTTCGATCACGTCTGGATACAAAGTTCCTTGCGCAAGAAAGTCCGCGCCACCAATTTTACCGGCCTCTTCCTCAAACACATCAATGAACAGACCGCCAATAATTTTGCGTTTTTTCTCTGGGTCTGACACACCAGCCAACTTGCCCAAAAACAGATCGCCGGCATCGACCGCAATAAGTGGGATGTTGTAATGATCGCGAAACAAATCCACCACTTGTTCGGTTTCACCAGCCCGCATCAAGCCGGTATCCACATAGACACAGGTTAATTGATCGCCAATGGCTTCGTGTAACAATACCGCCACAACCGAGCTATCCACCCCGCCGGACAGACCGCAAATCACTCGTCCCTGCCCTACTTGCTGGCGGATTTTGGCAATCATTTCTCCGCGAAACGCCGCCATAGTCCAATCACCGGACAGGCCGGCAATATTTTTGACAAAATTACTTAAAATTCTTGCGCCGCATGGGGTATGGGCAACTTCGGGGTGAAACTGCACTGCGTAAAACTGGCGGGTTTCATCAGCAATAGCTGCAAAGGGCGCATTGTCAGAACTGGCAATCGTGACAAAGCCATCTGGCAACGCATCAACTTTATCGCCATGGCTCATCCACACGGTTTCGGTTTTTTGCAAACCCTCAAATAACGGACTGTCGGCGATTATTTCAATTTGCGCACGGCCAAATTCGCGTTGATCAGAGGCACTGACCGAGCCACCTAATTGCGCGCACATGGTTTGCTCACCATAACAAATACCCAACACCGGAACGCCCAATGAAAACAAACAATCATCAGCCCGTGGGCTATCGTCCCAATGCACCGAATTAGGGCCACCAGAAAGGATAACTGCCTTAGGCGCGAATTGATCCGTAAAATCAGCATCAACCTTGTTGTATGGGTGAACTTCGCAATACACCCCCATCTCACGCAAACGTCGCGCAATTAGTTGCGTTACTTGGCTGCCAAAATCGACAATTAAAACTTGTTGGTTCTGGCTCATTTAATTCTCCGCAAGGCTGCCATGTAAAACCCGTCTGTTTGCGCACTATGTGGCGACATTCGTAAATCACCCGCCGCAGTCAAACACTTCTCCAGCACCAGCTGGCCTGCTTCATTCAAAAGTCCACCGGCTTTTGCCACTTCGCCTACGGACAACCGCTCAAATTCATCGTGTTCGCTCAAAAATGCGTCCACTCGGTCTTGGTTTTCTTCGCACAAAAACGAACACGTCACATAAAACATCATGCCACCAGAACGCACGAAAGGTGCTGCTTGACGCAACACCTGATCCTGCTCGCTCATTCGCACCTGTAATTGTCCTTCGCGAAGCCGCCATTTGGCATCTGGATGGCGGCGCCACGTTCCAGTACCGGTACAAGGTGCATCAATAAAAACCGCGTCCATTTTGCCAGTTAAATCCCCCAGAGGATTATCATCACGGGGATCACGGACTTGTACGTTTCTTACTCCGGCACGTTTTAATCGCGCATGGATCGGCACCAACCTGCGTCCATCACGATCATAAGCAAAAACCTGCCCTTTGTTTTGCATTTGCTGTGCCAAGGCCAAGCTTTTACCGCCGCCGCCAGCGCAATAATCCAAAACTTGGGAACCAGAGCCAATACCAGTGCAAAGCGTGACAAATTGCGAACCTACGTCTTGCACTTCTAGCCAGCCTTTGGCAAAGCCCGGCAATGACTGCACATGGCCGGAACGAGTATCAGCGCTTGGCGCCGGTATACGTGCAGCAGTTGATAGCCAATCAAGCCCCTGCCCGCCGATTTTACTCACGGCTTTTAAGCTATCGGTTGCGGGGCGTTTTAATGCGTTTAATCGCAAATCCACCGAGGCGCGAGTGTTCAAAGACTGTGCCTCTACCAGAGAATTTTTACCAAATGTCCGCTCGAAATGTGGCCACAACCATTCAGGGACATTAGCTTGCACATAATCAGGCGCATCGGAAATATCGGCTTGCAAACCGGTCTTTTCCTCTTGGGTTAATGGTTCCGGCGCATGTTCGCTTTGCTCGAATTCTGCATCAATGTCTTCTGCCTTTTGTCCCCATATCCGACCTAATGTTCCGATAACCAATGCACGTGCATCGTTGGAGCCCATCGCCGCAGAAATTGCCGTTTTGTGACGCAGAGCGTCCAGCACCAATCCCGAGACGTATGCTCTATCCCGCGCACCAGCATACCGCGATGCACGCCCCCACGCCTTTAGCGCGACCTTGGCCGGACGTTTAGCTTCAAACATGTCTTCAAGTACCGCAATTGCTGCGGCGGCTTTGGCTCCGGTTTGCATTTCTCGTTTCCTGTTGGTTTAAAGCGTTAAAGCATCACCATGCCGCCATTGACGTGCAAAGTCTGGCCGGTGACATAGCTGGCCTCATTTGACGCCAGATAATTACATGCTGCGGCGATGTCTTCGCCTTGGCCTAATTTGGCCGCTGGAATATTGGTCAAAATAGCTGCTTTTTGTTTCTCGTTCAAAGCATCAGTCATCGGGCTTTCGATAAAACCCGGGGCAACGCAATTTACTGTAATGCCGCGTTTGGCAACTTCTTGCGCCAGTGCCTTTGAAAAGCCAATCATTCCGGCTTTGGAGGCCGCGTAATTAGCCTGCCCAGCATTGCCAGTTACGCCAACCACCGAAGTAATACCAATAATCCGTCCCCAACGAGCCTTCATCATCGGACGCATCGCCGCGCGAGACAGACGAAAATACGCCTCAAGATTGACCTTGATCACCGTATCCCAGTCATCGTCTTTCATCCGCATAAGCAAACCATCGCGAGTAATACCGGCATTCGAGACCAAAATATCAACGCCGCCTATTGCCGCAATCGCTGCTGGAACTAAAGCATCAACACTGTCGGCATCACCAAGATTTGCCGGCACTATGGCAACACGTTCACCCAGCTCATGCGCCAGTTCTTCGAGCTTCTCTTTGCGGGTTCCAGACAAAACAACGCTGGCGCCGGCCTTATGCAAAGCCTTGGCAATAGAGCCGCCAAGGCCACCGGTTGCACCAGTTACCAGCGCCCGTTTTTCGGATAAATCAAACATAAAATTTAGCTTTCAGTTTTTAGAGTTGCAGCAAAAGAAGCAATAGTTTCTGGGTCATTTAGCGATATACCGGAAAGACCATCACCGGCACGCCTTGTGAGTGTAGATAGCACTTTTCCTGCTCCGGCTTCAACGATAGTTTGCACACCGGAAGTCGCCAAAAATGTCATACTTTCACGCCAGCGCACCCTGCCTGTTATCTGTTCCACCAACTGCCGACGAATGCTTTGCGGGTTTATCGTTGGTTCGGCTGTTACATTGGCCACCAACGGCACAGACGGGGTCTTGATTTGCACTTCCGATAACGCCGCCTGCATTTCTTCGGCTGCTGGTTGCATTAATTCACTATGAAACGGTGCCGACACCGGCAATATAATCGCGCGTTTTACGCCGACATCTTTGGCAAGCTTCACCGCTTCATCAATCGCCGCCTTGGCACCTGATATAACAATTTGCCCGGTAGCATTATCGTTAGCAATCCCAATAACCCCGTGTGGTTTACCAGCAATACAAAGCGCCATTGCCTGTTCCTCGGTAGCACCAAGCAAGGCGGCCATAGCCCCCTCGCCTACTGGCACAGCTCGTTGCATGGCTTGGCCACGCCTTTTCAGCAATTTTGCAGTATCTGCCAAGCCAATGGAACCTGCCGCGGCCAGTGCCGAATATTCGCCTAGTGAATGTCCTGCAACCTGGGAAGCAGCAGTAACTGTAATTCCATATTCAACTTCCAAGACCGCCATAACAGCCAATGACACCGCCATCAAAGCTGGTTGGGTATTTTCAGTCAGCGTTAGGTCTTCTATTGGCCCTTCCCAAATTATTTTGGATAAATCTTGGCTCAAAGCATCATCAACCGCCGCAAAGACTTCTCTAGCGGCGGCAAAATTATCAGACAATGCTTTGCCCATACCAACGGACTGTGATCCCTGTCCGGGAAAAACAAAAGCAATTTTCATGAGGTTTGTCCCTGCTCAAATAAATTAGGTAAAACGTAACAGCAATTCGGCAGGTTTAGCAAAGCATTTAATAATATCAAGATATTCATGACACTAGGGCTTGCGCCTGCGAATTTGCAAACTATAGTGCGCCAACTCAAATCGGTGCGGTCCGGGTTGTTTTCTTTTCGATTAGCAATTCTGCTTTTCTGGAAAACAGATCAGGAGCCATCGCAGGTTACGGATAAACCCTTTCATCCGTCTTGCGCCGCACGATAAAGGCAAAGGGAGTACAATGCCACTATACGAACATACATTGATATTGCGTCAGGATATTACCACCGCGCAAGTCGAAACTATTGCTGAAGACCAACGTACATTTATCGAAGAAAATGGCGGCAAGGTTGATAAAATCGAACATTGGGGCTTACGCTCTATGGCGTATAAGGTTCGCAAGAACCGCAAAGGTCACTATGTATTGCTAAATATCGAAGCCGATGCGCCAGTTATTCACGAGATGGAACGCAAATTACGTATCAACGAAGATGTTTTGCGTCATTTGACCATCAAGGTTGATGAATTTACCGAAGGCCAATCAGCTATTTTGATCAAACGCGAAGATCGTAAACGCCGCCACGGCAGCCGCTAACACAGGGAGATTAGTTCAATGAAACTCAATATTACCAACCTTCCGACAAAACGTCCATTTGCCCGTCGGCGCAAGGTCTGTCCATTTTCTGGTGAAAACTCACCAAAGGTCGACTATAAAGATCCTAAATTACTGCAACGCTATATGTCTGAACGTGGAAAAATTATTCCATCACGGATCACTGCGGTTTCACTAAAAAAGCAACGCCGGCTATCACGCGCCATCAAACGCGCAAGATTTTTGGCATTACTGCCCTACGCAGTAAATTAAGGGGGCTGATATGCAAATTGTATTATTAGAGCGAGTTGAAAAACTTGGCACCATCGGTGATGTGGTAACAGTTAAAGACGGCTTTGCCCGTAACTTCCTATTACCTCAAGGCAAAGCACTTCGGGCGAACAAAGCAAATATCGCCAGATTTGAAATAGAACGCGAAGCCATTGAAAAACGTAATGATGAAAAACGCCAAGCGGCAGATGATGCTGGCAAACAGTTAGACGGAGAAACTTATATGTTGATCCGGCAAGCTGGTGAAAATGGCCATTTATATGGCTCAGTTTCTGCGCGTGATATTGCCGAAGCTATTGGCAATGACGTCACTCGTGCGCAAGTGGTTCTTAACACACCTATCAAGGAAGTTGGTCTGCACGATGTTCGGGTTAATATGCACCCAGAAGTGTTCATCACCGTTGCCATCAATGTAGCCAGAACTGCTGAAGAAGGCGAGCGTCAAGCCCACGGTGAAGATGTTATTACTTCTGCCATTGATCAAGACCGCGCCGCCGATGCAGAAGTAGCAGATGAACAAGCTGCTGCCATGTTCGACCCAGAAGCAGAAATTGAGTTGGAAAGCTCTGTTGCTGATGACGTTGACGGTGACGCTACAGTTGAGACCGAAGAAACGACAAAAGAAGACTAAACCTTCGTCTAAACAAACAATATCAAACGGGCTTCCATAAGGAGGCCCGTTTTTTTATCCACAGCTTTATCCACAAAAGAAATCTGATATGGGGAGCAATGTGGGTAACTTGCATTCATCGCCTATCTCACGATTACTGGATCAGATAGGTTCAAAATCTAAAGTGAGAAAAACCCATGAATGATGAAACAATACAATCTGCGCCCCATGACCTTGAAGCCGAACAAGCGGTTATCGGGGCAGTATTGTTTGATAATGAAGTGTACTTTCGGATCGGCGAGTTCCTGCAGCCATCTCACTTTTATGATAAAGTACATGGCTGGTTGTATGAAGAAATTATTCGGCTAATCCAAAAAAACGCATTGGCTGATGGCATGACCATGCGCGATAAAATCAAAAACCATGAAGGAGCGCAAGAAATTGGTGGGGTCAAATATCTTGCAACCTTGATGGCTAATGCCGGGTCTTCGGCTAATGCACCGCAATATGCTAGATTGATACACGATCTATCGGTTCGCAGAGAATTGATGCGAATCGGCGAAGATATAGTTCATGAAGCCAAAGCTCCACCAGATGGTAAATCTGGCGCTGAGTTACTAGAAACAGCAGAAGAATCCATTTTTAACTTGGCGGAGACTGGCGGCATTTCATCTGGATTTACTCCATTTGAAAAGTCGCTAGAAGGAGCCATGACAATGGCCGCCGCTGCCTTTAAACGTGATGGTGGCATGTCAGGTATATCGACCGGCCTGATCGATATGGATAAAAAACTTGGAGGGCTACACCCGTCCGATTTGCTTATATTGGCCGGACGACCAGGCATGGGTAAATCTGCACTGGCTACTAATATAGCTTTTCATGTTGCCAAGAATTATAAATACGAAGAAATAAACGGTGTTCGTAAAACCAAATCAGGCGGTGTAGTGGCCTTTTTCTCGCTGGAAATGTCAGCCGATCAACTGGCAACAAGACTGCTATCCGAACATACACGCATTTCCTCGTCAAATATTCGTAAAGGTGAAATTCAAAAAGAAGATTTTGATTCATTAGTTGATGCGGCTAAAGCCTTAAATGAAATTCCATTGTTTATTGATGATACCGGTGGTCTACCGGTGGCGGTAATGGCAGCACGTGCCAGACGATTAAAGCGCACTGCCGGATCACTGGACCTGATCGTCGTTGATTATCTGCAATTGTTAACAGCTAACACCAGGCGCAATGATGGACGGGTGCAAGAGGTAAGCCAAATAACCCAAACCTTAAAAACCTTAGCCAAAGAATTGAACGTTCCGGTACTGGCCTTGTCACAGCTTTCTCGTGCCGTTGAAAGCCGTAGCCCGCCAAAGCCACAGTTGGCTGATTTGCGGGAATCCGGTTCTATCGAACAAGATGCCGATGTAGTGATGTTCGTTTATCGTCCAGCGTATTACGAAAAAGAGCCAGAACGCAACACACCAGAACACGAAGATTGGCAGATAAAAATCGCCCCGATATATAATCTGGCGGAAGTGGATATCGCCAAACAACGTCATGGGCCAACTGGGCGGATAGAGCTAACATTTGAGCCAGCCTATACTAAATTTGGCAATCGTGACTCATCTGGAAAATATGACGACACTCAACATTAGCCTCTGAATTTAGTTATACTCCATCGAGCCAAAAAGTGGTTACCGATTTTTGGTTAAGTTGATGGATTACAAAGATAAAGTATACTCAAAATACTGTTTCATTCAGTATTTTGAGTATACTTGTTTAATCTGCGCTTGCAGAGTTTACATTTTTCGTTCATCTCTGATCTATGAAGAATGCTTTGCCAACCACGCCAGAACTGCACGTTGATCTTGATGCGTGTTTACAGAACTATAACTGGTTTTGTGAGCAGTCTTTGGGCGCGCAAACCGCTGCTGCGGTAAAAGCTGATGCTTATGGTTTGGGTATGGCAAAAATTGCTCCGATGTTGCAAACCGCCGGCTGTAAAACTTTTTTTGTAGCGCACCTTATTGAAGCAGTGTCTTTACGAAAAACACTAGCCCAAGAGGCAGATATTTATGTATTGCACGGTTGCAACTCTATTGATGTGCAAGTGTTTCATGATCACAATTTACGGCCAGTTATAAATTCCGATTATCAGTTACGAAACTGGTCACAAGCCGGCAATGGAAAACCTTGCGCCTTGCATGTTGATACTGGAATAAATCGTTTAGGGATTGCTTTTGACAAGATAAAATTATCTAACACCAAAGACTTAAACCTTTCATTGTTGATGAGCCATTTAGCCTGTGCCTCGACGCCGGATCACAAACAAAACGCACTACAACTGCAAAGGTTTAAGCAGGTAATAGAACAGTTCCCCGATACACCTTGTTCATTAGCCAATTCTGCCGGAATTTTATTAGGTTCAGAGTATCATTTTTCTATCACCCGTCCGGGCATTGGTCTTTATGGCGGCACGCCGTTTGATGCTGGCATTCCAGCGCCGCTGCTTACGCCAGTTGCCCGATTACGCGCTCCTATACTGCAAATAAAATCATTAAAAGCCGGAGATGCAATCGGTTATGGAGGTAAATTCATTGCTAACAAACCAATGAAAATCGCCATTATTTCCTATGGTTATGCTGATGGTTTGTTGCGTTCTGCAGGCCCGGGCACCAATTGCTGGATAAATGGGCAAGCCGCTGCTTTACTTGGGCAAGTAAGTATGGATCTAATGGCCGTTGATTTAAGTAATCTTGATCACAAGGTTAACCCGAATGATTATGTCGAGTTTTTAGGCTATGATTTGAACGATTTCTCCAGAGCCTGTTCGACAATACCTTATGAGATATTGACCAGCATTGGCACAAGAGTTTCGCGCATTTATCACGGAGCAAATTGATGAACCCATTTGCATCTATTGGCCGTACTTTTCTTAAATTTCTAGCCGTCACCGGCAGAATTGCAATATTTTCTGGCAAGTGCCTAATGGCAATAATCCGCCCGCCATGGTTTTTTGGCCAGATCTGGCGGCATATTATAAACATCGGTTATTTTTCATTACCTGTCGTAGGACTAACAGCTGTATTTACCGGTGCTGCTTTGGCATTGAACATCTACACCGGTGGCGCACGGTTTAATGCCGAAAGCTTCGTTCCGAATATTGTCGGCATTGGCATCACCCGTGAACTAGGCCCGGTATTGGCATCTTTAATGCTGGCTGGCAGGGTCAGTGCCGCCATTGCTGCCGAGATCGGAGCTATGAAAGTAACCGAACAAATAGACGCGCTGCGCACGCTCTCAACCGATCCATTTCGTTACTTATTCGCCCCACGGATTATTGCTGCCCTAATCACCGTGCCATTATTAGTATTGGTAGCTGATATTATCGGCATTTTTGGCGGCTATGCAGTTGCCACCCAAAGCCTTGATTTTAACGGCGCACTGTATGTTCGCAATACTATGAATTTCATCACTGGCTGGGACGTTGCCTCGGGGTTAATCAAGGCGACTGTGTTTGGTTTTATAATCGCATTGATGGGTTGTTATCATGGCTATAATTCGGGGCAAGGAGCACAAGGGGTTGGCCGAGCCACCACCAATGCTGTGGTAAGTGCAGCAATTCTTATTTTTGCAGCTAATTACCTACTAACTACGTTATTCGTATGATACACTCCATCGATCCAAAAAGTGGGTACGGAGCATTTGCCAACAAAAGTGGGAACCGGTTTTGTGGTGAGCAAATGAGACCACTAATATTGTTTTTGGATAAAGTTGATGGATAGTAAGAAAAAACCTAA
>JAKITZ010000071.1 GCA_021647805.1 Robiginitomaculum sp. | reverse complement strand
GGCTTTGGAAACACTTCCAGGCCATACGGAACAGAAAGGGTCAGGGTTAACTTGCCGCTTTGAATCCACCTAATTCGCCCGGACATATTGGTTGCCCGAACGGCATAATCTTCGCCAAAAGTTGCAGCAGTATTACGCGCATCATTTGCGATCAAACCTAACAGTTCACCGCGAAACCTCTCCGGTTTAACAATACTTAGTACAGGTTGAGATTGCTTTATAATTTCAGTGCGACCTTGAAGTTTTACCGAAGCAATAAATCTGTCAATGATAGTAAGAGCTTGCAAATAGGTAATTTCATTTGCATCAACCGGCGTTTTAATCAACAAGACCATATGACTAGTTTCGGCTCGCCGACCATCTCTCAAATCTTTTGTTATGGTTTGTTTGGTAAAGTCCTCAACAAACTCACTGCCATGTCCAAGACTGATACTCGGATTACGCTCAGCAGCTTGCAATATATTGCGTAAACTTGTTCTAATTTCTTTTTCGCGTTTTACCGTCTGGCGGGTATCACCCTCGACCCGTACCGAGAGCACCAAAAAACTGGCGCGTTTTTTAATGGTGATATGGGGCGGAACACCATCTTCTTCTGCGTAAATATCATAATTTTCCAATCGCGAACCAGTAACGATAATCTCATCCGATTGCGCCAATGCAGTAAAGCTTAACCCACTAAAGACAAAAACCAACAATCCAATTAAAACTATACGCATGCTTTTCTCCAATGCTTGAAGCTGGCCTTAAAATGGTAATTTCATGCCCAGTGGCATCATACCAGCCAGTGATCCTGCAGCATCAGCCATTTGTTGTCCAGCTATTTGATCTACTTTGCGCTTGGCATCATTTAGAGCGGCAACAATTAAGTCTTCTAACACCTCTACCTCAGATGGAACCAGAAATGTCGGCTCAATTTTTACTGCTTTAGCCTGTCCTTTGCCGTTTAGCGTTACGCAAACCATACCACCAGCGGATTCGCCAACCACTTCTATTTCTGCAAGTTTTTCTTGCGCCTTAGCCAAGTTTTCTTGCATTTCCTTGGCCTGTTTCATCAGTCCGCTAATATCTTTCATCGGTTTTTCCTTAATTTTCTGGATCCAATATCCGTATTATTTTTGCTTGCGAAAAGGCTGCCAAAACCCCTTGTACATTTTCGTCGGCTAAGGTTTTTTCCAAGTCTTGTTTTTTGGCTTCATTTCTTAGTTGCAAAACAGTGTCTTCGCCCTGCCCATTCTTATCAGAGCTAATTAACCAGCTTATTCCGGTAATTGTTTGTAATTGTTGTGACAACTCCGTCGCCAAATTATCCGGCGCACCAGTTTGCGGCGCAAAGCTAATTGCTCCTGGTTGATAACTGATCAAACGAACATAGCTTTCAAGTTGGTTTAAAACCGGCAGTTCGCGTTTTTCTTCCAATAATTGCAATAATTGCGTAAATGTTTGTGGTGCTTTTGGCTGTGTTTCTTGCTTTGTTTCTAAAACAGGTTGTGGATCTTGAACGCTTTGCGTTGCTATTGCCAAATTACCAACAGCCTTTGGCGCAGAGCCTTCTTTTTGCGTAGCGGAAGCGGTTTGATTTTGGGCAGGCTCAGTTGTTTTATTATTATTGTTACGTAACTGGCGCGCCGCATCTTCCGGAGAGGGCAGATCAGCTGCCACACAAAGCCGGATCAATGCCATTTCAAGCGCCGCCAGTGGGTCTGGAGCAACTCGTATTTCGCCTGAAGCTTTTAACAACATTTGCCAGCTTCTAGTTAATTGGCCCATCGACAAGGTGCCGGCCAGCTCACGCACCAGATCCGCTGCCGAACCATATTCCGATAAATCAGCCGCTTCATCTAATGCTTTTGCTCTGGTGATTTGATGGCAGTGATCCAATAAATCGGTAGTGATCACCACCGGATCAGCACCCATTTCATATTGTTCGCGCAATTCGCCAAGTGCGCCAGAGACATCAGCGCGCATAACCAATGCAAATAAATCAAGCACCCGGCCACGATCTGCCAAACCCAGCATTAGCCGAATGTCTTCGGCGGCAATTTCTGTATCCGAAGATTGAACCAAAGCTTGGTCAAGAATTGACAAAGCATCACGAACCGAACCCTCAGAAGCCCTAGCTATTAAGTTTAGGCCGGCTTTGTTTACCCTATAGCCCTCTATTTTAGCAATTCGCTGTAAATGACTAACCATTTCTTCGGCTCCGACTCGAGCTAAATCAAATCGTTGGCAGCGCGATAGTATCGTTACCGGAACTTTTCGAATTTCAGTAGTGGCCAAAATAAAGATCGCATGAGGTGGCGGTTCTTCAAGGGTTTTAAGCAATGCATTAAACGCCGGCTTTGAAAGCATATGCACTTCATCAATGATATAAACTTTATAGCGCGCCGAAACCGGAGCATAACGCACACCATCAAGAATTTCCCGTATATCAGCAATTCCGGTATGCGATGCCGCATCCATCTCCATCACATCCATGTGCCTTGAGGCAGTAATTTGCTGACAATGCACCCCCGGTGGATCAAGGTTCATTGCTGGTTTATCTATTGTCTCGCTTTGATAGTTAAGCGCCCGCGCCAGCAATCGCGCGGTCGTGGTTTTACCAACACCGCGCACTCCGGTTAGCATAAACGCATGGGCAATTCGACCAGCAGCAAATGCATTGGTTAAAGTATGCACCATCGGTTGCTGGCCAATAAGGTCACTAAAATTCGAGGGGCGGTATTTGCGTGCTAAAACCTGGTAAGTAGCAATTGTTTCTTTTGCCATTGTTTTGCCAGCACCCGTTTCACCATCAGCAAACATGCTGTCCTGATCGGGGTTTTCCCGCTCGTTAGTTTCTGTGGTTTCTGTCGTTTCTTCAATATCAGATTCGCTCATACACTGAAAATGCCGCGAACCAGTAAAAAGAGCAAGTAGAGACTGAACGACGACCCAAGAAAAACTCGTTGCGGCTGCTTCCTTCCGGACCTGACCGGGTTGGCGAGGGTCTCGCCCGCCGCCAGTCTCTGGGGCTTATATAGACATAGTTCTAAGGTATTAAAAGACCAAGTTGGTGTAAACTTCACATTAAAGTGGAATTTCAATCGTGCTAGTTTTGTCTGCTACAGCTAGTATTTGCCGCAAATCACCTTCAGATACCGCCAAACACCCTCGGGTTGGCAAATAATCCGCTCTTGCCAAATGCAAAAAGATTGCACTACCCAAACCCAAAACCGGCGGATTATCATTGTGGCCTAACACCACCAACAGGTCATACACATGGTCTTTACGATATAATTCTTCACAAGAAGCTTTATACGGCAAAAAAACCGGACGGTTATATGCCGAATCATCAGGGTCATCACACCAACCATCATCTTCGTTTATTTGCCGACAGGTAAGGTTTGTTTGCGGACTTAAAAGTCGATCTTTACGATATAAAACTCGCCTAAGGCTGTAAACTCCGGCTGGGGTTGCTCTATCGCCCTCGCATTTTACCTCTTGTGCTATCAATCCTCCGCCACCAGTGGCAACACGACAATTTTCGCTGCTCCACAGCAACCTGTCTTTTTGTAAAATAAACCTCATTTAATCACATTACCGTGTTCTGGTACAAAAACCATACCAAAAACACTAAATTAAACCGTGTTTTTGGTATAATTTATCTTTGTTATTCATCAACTTAACCAAAAACAGGCAACCACTTTTTGGATTGATGGAGTATAGCTTGCAAGATAGGGTGCTTAATCGCATATTGTTTTTATGAACACGAAAAAAACAATCCTAGTCATTGATGATGATGATGATCTACGAGAAACTCTGTGCGAGCAATTTGACTTGCACGATGAGTTTACCACTGTTTCCGCAAGTACTGCCGGCGATGGTGTCTCGTTAGCCAAATCAGAGCGGGTCGATGTTATTCTGCTTGATGTTGATCTTCCTGATATGGATGGGCGCGAGGTCTGCAAAGTGTTGCGAAAATCCGGTGTTGCAATACCGATCTTAATGCTAACTGGCGCAAAAACCGATGCCGACCAAGTATTGGGGCTTGATGCTGGTGCTAATGATTATGTTCTAAAGCCGTTTAAGTTCAATGTCTTACTGGCAAGAATTCGAGCGCATTTGCGCTCATTTGAGCAAAGTGAAGAAGCGGTGTTTACTGTTGGTCCATATACGTTTCGCCCGAGCATGAAGCAATTATTGACCAAGGACGATCGAAAAATCAGGCTTACTGAAAAAGAAACCGGAATTTTGAAATACCTTTATCGAGCTGGTGGCAAGCCGGTATTACGTGACGAATTATTACACGAAGTTTGGGGTTATAATGCCAATGTTACCACCCACACACTGGAAACTCATATTTATCGCCTACGACAAAAAATTGAGACTGATCCCGGTGAAGCACGGATTTTATTGACCGAATCAGGTGGTTATCGTTTACCGCGATAAATTTGCTATTTCTCTGATTCTGACATTTTCCGGTTACTCTCCCATCGCTTGCGGGTGAGGACAGTTTTCTTATTACCGGAAGCTAACAAGTCTCAAATATCGAAGCTCCCAAGTCCGTCATCCGGACCTTCTCCCCCGCGGGGAGAAGGAGCCAAATTCGTGATGTTTTTGGTGTTTACCGCGAGACAAAACAACAAGTGCAAACAAGGGTCATGTGACCCTTAAGGGGGAGCCCTTAATTGGCAATCATTGGCAAAGAGGTTATCTAAAATGAGGCTTAATTGGCAAAGATTTAGCACTTATTTACCCTTAATAACCCTTGGGCAGCGGGGATAAGTTGAGAAGGTGCCCGCAATACCTGCGCTTGGTATAATGGTATTGGAGATGGCAATAATTTAACCCTTTACGGCTGTTTGACATGGTGAATATACGATAAACTCAATAAAACATGGGTTTTGTTGAAATATGCGAAGGAATTTATAATACAAACAAACCATTTATTGCTGAGCCTTTTAGTAATCTTTCCACTGGGGAAATATTACAAAACTAGCGAGTGCTTTTTATTTGCGCAGTAAAACGACAAATTCGATCTGATTTTGGCCTGTGCCGAAATGACAATTCGTACTGGTCTTCAATATTGAGACCCTCACCCCAACCCTCTCCCAAGCCGGGAGGGGGAGTCGCTTTTGATGGAAAATACTAAACCTTTTGTCGCCGCCTTACCGAAGCGTAAAACTCTACCGTAATTGGTGCGTGATCAGATGGACGCTCCCAAGAGCGGCAATCTGTATGAGCTGTGAATTTTGGATTTTCACTTGCTTTAGCCAATGATGATGACAACCAGATGTGGTCTAATCGCCGGCCACGGTTGTTTTTTGTCCAATCCTTTGAGCGGTAACTCCACCATGTAAATAACGGTTCGGTTTCTGGAACACAGACTCTGGCCATGTCAACAAAATCAAAACTGTTTTTAACGGCATTTAGAGCATCAACCTCTATTGGTGTATGACTAACCACCCGCAATAACTGCTTATGTGACCAAACATCAAACTCTCCGGGCGCAATATTAAGATCGCCAACCAACACCTCCAAAGCACTGTCTTGATCGCCCCTTGCTGCAAAATGTTGCTGTAAATTGGCCAGATATTCTAACTTATGGGCAAACTTCGGATTGACCTTTGCGTCAGGCTCGTCACCGCCAGCAGGAATATATAAATTTAACAAAGTAAAACCTGCAACCTTGACTGATTGTACCCGAGCCTCACCGCGAGGGCAAAAATCAGGAATACACTCTTCACTAAGCGGCAGTTTAGAAACGATTGCCACACCATGCATACCCTTTTGCCCGCTTATTGCTTGGTGTGGATACCCGGCCTTGGCAAAAGCTTTGGCGGGAAACTGCTCGGCTAGACACTTTATTTCCTGCAAACACAAAATATCCGGATTGGTTTCTTGCAGGAATTTTTCTATTTGCGGCAAGCGTAACCGTACTGAATTTACGTTCCAAGAAGTCAATTTTATCATTTTGTGCTCAATATAAATTATAACTGGAACCGATAATTCCAACCGGCCAACGACCACGGTTAAATAATGACCACCGCAAAATAAACGGGTGATCAGGATCATCAATGTCAGTATTAGAAAGAATAGCCAATGTCATGCAATGAGCAGACTGTGCCACATGACCTATGATACAATTTATCGCAGCCTCATTAACCTGTGAGCTGTGTGAAAATGTTTCTTCGGCGGAATCTTTGGCAATCTGCGAAACCTCACTGGCCACAAGCTGTAATAAAGCCGATGCACCTTCTTCACTGGTGCTCAAAAGCGCTTGCCCATGTAAGCTAGCCCGCAACTGCTCTTCACACCCCCAAGCCTCTGGATCGTAGTCATTTGCCTCAGCCGCACCAATAGCCTCTGACAAATGTAACAACCGAGCTGGAAAAACATGGGAAAACCCTAAGTTTTGAGCATAAAGAGTTGCTAGCTCACGATCAGTATCATCTAACTGAATACCAATACGGGAAAAAAGCGGCGTCGCAGAAAGACTGTCCGCAAAAGCTTTCGCTCGCAACAAATGTGGTATTTCATCAAGCAAAGAAGAATATTCATTATCCATATCCACACCAATACCGGCTTCAGCTCAACTGTCTACCCATGTTTTTATACAAAGCGCCCACCTTTGTTTTGCTATACTAAAAACACTCAATTAAACAGTATTTTGAGTATAGCTTGTCTTTGTGATCCATCAACTTAACCAAAAACCGGTTCCCGCTTTTTGGGTCGATGGAGTATACAAGAACAACAACGCCCGGTCGCAAGGGGAAACGACCGGGCGGGTTTATTCAAGTCAGCGCAATCTTAGCGGGGGGGGGTGCTTGGCGCTAACTCTACTGTCTCTAAAAAAGCACAAAAAAATAAAATAATCAAATGAACTTATTGTTACTTCTTGTGAGCGATATTTTTATCACAACCAAACTAGCGTCTTCTACCGCCGCGCCGGCGGTCTTGTTCGCGAATAACAAATAATGAAGAAGCCAATTTTTCGCCTTCAACTGTGTCCGTTAGAATAAAATCAACTTGACCATCATAGGCGTTTTCCCACGTCCAGCCAATTAAGGCCAAATTCGGTTCAGCAAAAACCAAAGTAAACTCACCATCCATTTCACCATCAAGATCGCGTATAGTTACTCTGGTTTGTTCGGGAAGCTTTTGTATTCCCACCAGCTCAACCCCCTTAGATAGATCAAACCGCCTGGAAAGCAGAAATTTATAAGGAGTCCATGAAATACGTATCTGGTCTATCGTCTCAAGCTCTTTGTCGATCTGCGCAATATTCGTTCCATCAGCAACAATCAAAAGCGGGCTGTTTTCGTACTCAATGCGTAATTTTCCCGGCCTTCTCCAGTAAAAATTTCCGGTTTCCATTGATCCATTTACTGCCGTTTGCACAAAGTTGCCCTTAATCGTTCGTATAGAGCGAACAAATTTATTTAGACGCTTTACCTCAACTTCAATATCAACAGGAATAGCCTCGACTACTACAGGTTCTGGCACAGGTTCTGATAATATAGGCTCAGGTAATACAAGCTCAGGCACTACAGTCTCTGTTAATACAGGCTCTGATATAGATTCTGGTATAGATTCTGAAGATACAGGCTCAGCAGCAACGGGGTCAGCCAACGCAACTCCACCTATGTTAAATGCCGGTAGAACAAATATTGCCGCAAGAGCCAGACTAATAAGTTTTGTTTTCATCTTGATATATCCTGTTTCTGCACAAGGATTACCCCAGACAATGGTCAATAATAAGGCGCAAGCATTCAGCTGTCATTCAGAATTTTACAACTCGCCATGTTCTGGAAGCAGTATCTCACGCTTGCCGGCATGATTGGCCGCACCTACGACACCCTCATCTTCAAGACGCTCGATCAATGTTGCCGCCCGATTGTAACCTATCTGCAAACGGCGCTGTAAGTATGATGTGGAAGCTTTGCGATCTCGGGCAATGATCGCCACGGCCTTGTCATACAAATCATCGCCACTTGGTTTGTCACCAAAACCAGAGCCAAGTTCACCACTTGATTCTTCAGTGGTAATTTCTTCGAGATATACTGGTGCGCCTTGTTGTTTTAAGTATGATGTTACAGTCTCCACCTCTTTGTCGGAGACAAACGGCCCGTGTAAACGACGAACTCTTCCGCCGCCAGCCATATACAACATATCACCCATACCAAGTAATTGTTCTGCTCCTTGGTCTCCCAAAATTGTCCTACTATCTATTTTAGAGCTAACTTGAAAACTAATACGAGTAGGAAAATTAGCCTTGATTGTGCCGGTGATTACATCAACCGAAGGCCTTTGCGTGGCCATAACAACATGTATGCCCGCAGCTCTGGCCATTTGCGCCAACCGCTGTACTGCGCCCTCAATGTCTTTACCGGCGACCATCATCAGATCAGCCATTTCGTCAATTACAACCACAATAAACGGCAGATGCTCCAGCTCCAACTCTTCGGTTTCATATATTGGCTTACCGCTTTCACGGTCATATCCGGTTTGAACAGTACGTTGGGCTTTTTTACCTTTTTTGACCGCCTGCGCAGCCATAGCATTATAACCGCCAACATTACGAACGCCGACTTTTGACATTTTCTTATAGCGGCGCTCCATTTCCCTTACCGCCCAGCGCAAAGCAGAAACCGCCTTCTTGGGATCTGTCACCACTGGTGCCAGTAAATGCGGAATACCGTCATAAATCGACAGCTCAAGCATTTTGGGGTCAATCATAATAAAACGGCACTGATCGGGCCCATAGCGATACAATAAAGACAGTATCATCGCATTAATCCCGACAGACTTGCCAGAGCCGGTGGTTCCAGCAACTAACATGTGCGGCATTCTAGCAAGATCAGCAATATAAGGCTCGCCAGAAATACTTTCTCCCAATGCCAACGGTAACAGAGCTTTGGATTTTTCAAACTGTACCGAAGACAATGTGTCGCGCAAAAAAACTGTTTCCCGTAAGGAGTTCGGCAGCTCTATGCCAATTACATTTCGCCCCGGTATTACAGCCACCCGACAAGCAATTGCACTCATTGAACGGGCGATATCATCAGAAAGCGAGATAACTCGCGATGACTTTAATCCAGGTGCCGGCTCAAGCTCATACAACGTAACCACCGGCCCCGGTTGCACATGAACAATTTGACCCTTTATGCCAAAGTCCATCAACACAGTTTCCAACAATTCAGCATTTTGCCGCAAACCGGCCTCGTCTATCAATTGTGTTCTAACTTTTGGTTCAGCCAGTAATTCAAGGTGCGGCAGTTCAAAATCAGCATTAGCCACAAAGGGCATTTTAAGTTGTTTTTCACGCTCTGCTCGTGTGCCAGCTCTGGCACGAGCCACCGGCGCAACCTTAGCTTTGGTTTTGCGTCGTTTTGGTTTATCTGTTGCTTTTTTGGTTGTTGTTGGTTTGGATTGTTTTTTACCAAAAGCCCTTACCAGAAACATGGTTTTTTGAACAAGCTCATAGGCGGCATCAATTATCCTAGCCGCGTCTGAGCGTTGTAAAGAAAAAGCCCAAATAAAGCCGATAACCGCCAAAATAAAACAAAGAGCACCCAACGCAGCGCCGCCAAAAGGACCGCCTAAAAAACTTTGAATGGGCAAGAAAGCCATATCACCAAACAAGCCGCCAAGGCCGCTAGAAAATGGCCACGCAACCGGAACCGGCAAAGACGATGCAGCAATCGAAAACAACAAAGACGAACCCAATGCCACAAAGACCTGTCCCCGAGAATACATTTTGAACCGTAGCGGTCGTAATAAATATGCAGCTCCCCACACCAAAAAACTCAAAGCAAGGCCGTAACCACCCCAACCAACCAACTGCAAACCCAAGTCAGAAACGTGCGAACCAACAGAGCCGAAAATGTTTGTTGCCGCCTGTGATGATGCTGTGTTCCAAGATGGATCAAGCTCAGCATGGTCAAGAAATGAACCAAACAAAAAAACACCCACAGCAAACAATAATACCCCGGCAACTCGCCGCCGTATTGTACGCGGAACAAACTGCATCAAACTAAAACCGTTTGGGTTAGTAAAAGTAGTGTTGTCTGTCATGGGAGCCATTTATTGCGATACTTGGCCGCTCAAACTAACAGCAAGTGGTAAAGTTTGATTAATTTTTTAATGACCATTTTAACAAAATTATCACGAATAAAACCGACGCCTGTCTTCTAGGGCTGGTATTTTCTCTACTTCGGTTTACTTTGACTAAATGGTAGACGTTTTTTCCAAGTTTGATGTATTGATCAATGGTGGCGGGCTGGTTGGTCTAACCACAGCTTTGGCTTTGCAAAGCGGCGGCTTACGAGT
>JAKITZ010000070.1 GCA_021647805.1 Robiginitomaculum sp. | reverse complement strand
GTCAAATCAACGGCAAAATTATTACTGAGCAAAACAGGTAATTCATCAACAATATAGCTATACATGTTATAATTTTTAGACCAAGGTTCTTTAATTGCATCAAGGTAAAAACCTGCTCCAGAGCCAAAATACCAAGTATCTTCATCAGGTACATCATCGCCCCTAGGTGAAGTATCTGGTGCAACAATTGCAATACCAAGCTCTGCCTCCAATTTATAAGCCCCTGCCTTGGTCGTAAAGTTATCCTCTGTGCAAGTTAAACCAGATAACCAATATAAAACAGGTACAGGCTTTTCTAATGATTGCTCTGGCATAAAAACCGTAAACTTCATATCGCAATTAGTTGTGCTAGCTTGATGTTGATAATACCCAAGCACACCTTCAAAACATTTTTGTGTCGAAATTTCTTCTATATTTTCCATTGTTATTTGTTTAAGCATTTGCAACATTCTTTAAGCTCTTCTGTATTGAAATAGTATCATCATAAAGTACAACACTACGGATACTTTCACCTTTATGCATTAAATCAAAAGCAATGTTAATTTCCTCCAACGGCATAGTATGGGTAATCATCTCATCAATATTGATTTTACCGTCCATATACCAATCAACAATTTTGGGAACATCTGTTCGCCCTCTGGCTCCACCAAATGCCGTTCCTCGCCAGCTTCGCCCCGTTACCAATTGAAATGGTCTGGTTGTTATTTCCTGACCGGCTCCGGCCACACCAATGATATAGCTTTCACCCCAGCCCTTGTGACAACATTCCAGCGCATCACGCATAACATCGACATTGCCAATGCACTCAAACGAATAATCAGCGCCGCCGCCAGTTAACTCGACCAAATGCCCGACCAGATCGCCCTTGATCCGCTTGGGATTAACAAAATCAGTCATTCCGAATTGTTTGGCGATGGCTTTTCTGTCATCATTTATGTCAACACCAACAATTTGCTTGGCGCCGATCAGCTTGGCTCCTTGAATGACATTTAGGCCAATGCCGCCAAGCCCAAACACCACTACGGTAGATCCCGGCTCGACCTTGGCATCAAACATCACCACGCCGACACCGGTGGTCACGCCGCAACCAATATAACAAATTTTATCAAACGGTGCGTCTTTGCGAACTTTTGCCAAAGCTATCTCCGGCATTACCGCATGATTGGCAAATGTCGAACAACCCATATAATGAAACAATGGCTTGCCCTGATCAGACAATCGCGAAGTGCCGTCCGGCATCATGCCGCGCCCTTGGGTTGCGCGTATTGCCTGACAAAGATTGGTTTTCGGATGTAGGCAATATTCACACTGTCGGCACTCCGGCGTATAAAGCGGGATCACATGATCGCCGGGAACAACCGAAGTAACGCCTGCGCCGCATTCAAGGACAATGCCCGCGCCTTCGTGTCCCAAAACGCTCGGAAATAAGCCTTCGGGATCATTGCCCGACAAGGTAAAAGCATCGGTATGACAAATTCCAGTGGCTTTAATTTCGATCAAAACCTCACCGGCCTTTGGAGCCGCAAGATCAACTTCATCAATGATCAGTGGCTGACCGGGAGCCAAGGCAATAGCAGCAAATGTTTTCATAAACCCAGCTTTTCCCATTTGGCGGTAACATTAGCTATCACTTGTTCGTCCATAGCTATTTCCTCGCCCCATTCGCGGTTGGTTTCACCCGGCCATTTATTGGTGGCATCTAGCCCCATTTTAGAGCCAAGACCGGAAACCGGAGAGGCAAAATCAAGATAATCAATCGGGGTGTTTTCTACCGCCACGCAATCACGTACTGGATCCATGCGCGTTGATATTGCCCACATCACTTGTTTCCAATCACGGGCATCAATCTCGTCATACACCACGATTAGCCATTTAGTATAGGTAAACTGGCGCAAATATGACCAAGCACCCATCATCAATCGTTTGGCATGACCAGCATAGGCCTTTTTCATCGAGATAACGGCAATTCGATACGAACAGGCCTCTGGCGGCAACCAAAAATCAGTAATTTCCGGAAATTGTTGCGCTATAAGCGGAATAAATACTTCATTTAATGCCTCACCAAGAACCGAAGGCTCATCAGGTGGTTTGCCGGTATAAGTGGTAAGATATATCGGTTTTTTGCGCATGGTTATTGCGCTGATATTAAATATCGGAAACTCTTCGACCGAATTATAATAACCGGTGTGATCGCCATACGGCCCCTCAGGAGCCGTGGCTTTTGGATCAACGAACCCCTCAATGACAATTTCGGCTTGCGCTGGTACTTGTAAGGGTATGGTTTTGCAATTTACCAGCTCTACCTTTGCACCTCGAAGCAATCCGGCAAACTGATATTCAGATAAAGTATCAGGAACTGGGGTAACAGCCGCCAAAATTGTTCCGGGATCAGCGCCAATTACAGCGGCTAATGGCATTGGTTTTCCCGGATTGGCCTGTTTCCAGCGGGCAAATTGTTGCGCGCCGCCACGATGTGCCAGCCAGCGCATTAAGGTCTGGTGCTTGCCAAGCTTTTGCATGCGGTAAATGCCAAGATTTGGTTTATCTTGCGGGCTTTCTCCGGGGCCTTGGGTGACGATCAATGGCCAAGTGATCAGTGGCGCAGGTTCACCCGGCCAACAGGTCTGGATTGGTAAAATATCCAAATCAGCGTCTTTACCGGTTAATACAACTTCTTGGCATGGAGCTTTACGAACTGTTTTTGGCCGCATTGCCAATATTGTTTTTAACAATGGTGCCATTTTAATGGCCTCACCAATGCCTTTCGGCGGCTCTGGTTGGCGCAAATAAGCCAATAATTCACCTACTTCGCGCAAATCTTTGGCGCTCGTACGGGTTTTTCCGCCTAACGTCACCGCACGGGCGACACGCTCAACAGTACCGAATAAATTGATCAATGCCGGAATTTCGGATTTTACGTCATTTTCATCAGTGACATTCTCGAATAATACAGCCGGGCCACCTTGAGCAATAAGTCTGGTGCCAATTTCTGTTAGTTCAAGGTTAGTTGATACTGGCTCAGCCACCCGAACCAGTAATCCATCGGCCTCTAGCTGATCCAGATAATCACGAAGTGAAGTATAAGCCATAAACAGCTTTTGCCTTTAGGTGTCCAAGAAACTGCGTAATTTGCGACTGCGGCTTGGGTGTTTCAGTTTGCGCAAAGCTTTGGCTTCGATCTGGCGAATACGTTCACGAGTTACCGAAAATTGCTGACCAACTTCTTCTAATGTATGATCGGTGTTCATGCCAATACCAAAACGCATCCGTAATACCCGTTCTTCACGCGGTGTAAGCGAGGAAAGAACTCTGGTGGTGGTTTCGCGTAAATTGGACTGAATTGCTGCATCGACCGGCAATATTGCGTTGCTGTCTTCGATGAAATCTCCCAATTGGCTATCTTCTTCATCGCCAATCGGTGTCTCCAATGAAATAGGCTCTTTGGCAATTTTCATTACTTTGCGAACTTTTTCCAACGGCATGGCAAGCTTGACCGCCAGTTCTTCCGGGGTCGGTTCGCGGCCAATTTCATGTAACATTTGTCGGCTGGTGCGAACTAATTTGTTAATAGTTTCAATCATATGTACTGGAATACGAATAGTACGTGCTTGGTCGGCTATTGATCTGGTGATGGCCTGACGGATCCACCATGTAGCATAGGTGGAAAATTTATAACCACGGCGATATTCAAATTTATCAACGGCTTTCATCAAGCCGATATTGCCCTCTTGAATGAGATCAAGAAACTGTAAGCCGCGATTAGTATATTTTTTAGCGATAGATATTACCAGGCGCAAATTAGCTTCGACCATTTCTTTTTTTGCTTGTCTGGCTTCGCGTTGGCCTTTTTGTACCGTGCGGACAATGTGTCTGAACTCGTCAATTGTCACCCCTGCATCACGCGCTAAAGTGGATACATCTTCGCGCAGCCCATCAATCTGGTCGCTTTCGCGTTCAACGAATTTAGCCCATGCTGGTGAAATGCCTATAACATTCTTTACCCAGTCCGGATCCAGCTCGTGACCAAAATAGGTTTTTAGAAACTGTCCTCTTGGAACTCCATGTCCATTAGCCAATCGGATTAACCTGCCTTCAGTTCCAACTAATTGCCGATTGATTGTATATAACTGGTCAACCAGCGCCTCAATTCTGTTATTGTTGAGATGCATAGCTTTTAGGCGGGTGATGATTGAAGTTTGAATTTCGTCATATTTGCGCTGCGAAAGTGCGGTCAGTTCCTTACCCTTGGTTTGTGCATCAAACAATTTTGTTTGTAATTTACCAAAAGTTTTGAACTCGGAGGCAATTGCATCAAATTCGCTAACCACATCTTCGCGCAACTCGGCCTCCATAGCCGCCAAAGATAGAGTTGCTTCCTCATCTTCGTCTTCGCTAAATTTTTTATTTTTGGTGCCGCTACTACCGTCGTTTTCTTCTTCTGTCTCTTCTTCTTCGACTTCTTCTTCCGGTTCGTCTTCAGAAGTGACTTCACCAGAGGTTTCATCATCTGATTCGCCCGCGCCATTTTTGGAGGCAAAGGTGGTATCTAGGTCAATAATGTCACGTAATAATATTCTACCTTCGGCTAATTCTTCACGCCAAACCATGATAGCTTCGAAGGTAAGTGCGCTTTCACAAAGGCCGCGGATCATGGTATCACGCCCGGCTTCTATGCGTTTGGCAATGGCTATTTCACCCTCTCGTGACAATAGTTCAACCGTCCCCATTTCACGAAGATACATCCGTACTGGATCATCGGTTCTATCAGCATTGGCATTGGTATTTCCTGTGCGAACCGCAGTTCCGGTTTTACTGGCGATGGCTTTGCTTTCTGCCTCTTCGCCCTCAATAAGGTTGATCCCCATTTCGGATAATTGTGCCATAGTGTCTTCGATTTTTTCAGACGAAACTTCGGCTGATGGCATTACTTTATTTAACTCATCCATGGTCACAAAACCCTTGGATTTAGCCAATTTTATCATTCTTTGCACGGCCTCATCGGATAAATCCAATAATGGGGATTCGGCAACTTCTTGTGCAGTTTTGCTTGTCGTGGCTTTCGCCATAATTTACACTTCAAACCATTGACCATTTTGTATTTTTAGGTCGGTTTGATCCTTTGCTGGCACCTAAACCTGTTTAGGTTAGGTGCTTGAATATCTATAATGAAGGCTAACCTTCATTGCTGTTTTTGGTGTCGACATTTAACCGGCGAGCATCAGCAATTCTTTGCAATGCTTCCGCGTCATCACCCATTAGGCTTTCGAGTAATTTTGCTTCCAACGCCGCGTGTTCTTCTTTCGCGCCGGCGCGTGCATTTAACTCTTCTGCCATGTTCATCCACAAAGCCTTGGGGTCATCATGTTCTGGTAAATTTATGCTACCAGTAGATTTCCCTGAACCTTGTAAATGATCTATCAATTTTACTTGGGTTAAATGGCTAGTGATTGCCGCTCTGTCAACCGCTGGATTCGCTAACCAAAGATCAAGGATAGCGTTTCGCACGTCATTTAGTCCCGGATCGCCTAGAATCAACTCTGAAAACGCTTCGTCAAGCGTATCTAATGCTGCTGGGTTGTCGGCGATCCAGTTAACCAAAAACCGCTTTTCTGCCGAGCCTGGGCCGCCTTTTCTGACCCTGTTTCTTAATTCGTTCGAGGGGCCATGGTTTTGCCGGCCACGCCATTTCCCAGTTTGCGACGTTTTGTTAAATTGTTTGGCAACACGTTCAAATAAATCACGGCGATAAAGAGCGGCTAATTCCTTATGTTTTATTTGTTCGGTAATGTCCCGTAATCTGGCATTTAGTCCGGCGCGTTGTTCAGGGGTTTGTAATGGCTCGAGGTTTAATTCCCTGAACCAAAGCACATCAACCAATGGCTGGGCGGCCAGCAACACCTCTTGCATGGCGTTCGCGCCTTTTTCCCGTATTAGATCGTCCGGGTCAAGACCTTCGCCTAGCCATGCAAATGACAGGCTGTGTCCCGGCTCCAATAAAGGCAATGCCCGATCCAGTGCGCGGTAGGCAGCGCGTTTTCCGGCAGCATCACCATCAAAGCACAATATCGGATCTGGCCCAATTCGCCATAAAAGCGCCAGTTGTTCTTCGGTGAGCGATGTACCAAGCGGGGCAACTGCATGTTCAAAACCGGCTTTGGCCAAAGCAATCACATCCATGTAACCTTCGGCAACGATCAGACCCTTGGCTCTTATCTTGGCGGCTGCTTTTCTTGCTTCGGCATAACGATACAAAGTTTTACCCTTGTGAAACAAGCTGCTTTCCGGGGAGTTGAGGTATTTTGCTTTGGCATTTGCCGATAATGCTCGCGCGCCAAATGCCGATGGTCGTCCGCGCAGATCGGTTATCGAAAAAATGATGCGATCACGAAAGCGATCAAATGCCGGCCCGCCATCATCTGGTTGCACCAAAAGGCCAGCTTCTACGAGATCCGCAGGCATGGCGCCTAATGTTACTAAATGATCTTTTAGGCCGGTTCGCGCGGATGGGGCATAGCCAAGTCCATATTTAAGCCAGTCGTTTTGCTTTAATTGCCTTCCTTCTAGATAGTTTCTAGCTTGTCTGGCTCTAACTCTGTTTAGCTCTTCTGCGTAATACTTTGTGGCTTCGGCTACCCAGTCGCGCAAGGAATTATTTTTTTGCTGGCGCTCTATGTCTTTTGGATCGCTAATTGGCATTGGTATGCCGGCATCAGCGGCCAAGCGCTCAACGGCCTCGACAAAGCTCAAACCCTCGGTCTCTTGCAAAAAAGAAATAATATCGCCATGCTTTCCAGATGAAAAACAATGGTAAAAACCTTTTTCATCATTGACGAAAAAGCTGGGAGTTTTTTCCTGATTAAACGGTGACAGTCCGGCAAACTCACGACCTTGGCGACGCAATTTCACCGACCGCCCGATAACATCAGACGGTCTAAGCCGGCTTTTCAGCTCTTCTAAAAAATCTTCACCAAATCGCATTGCTAAATTTTAACTCACCAAAGCCTGACAAGATAGTCTTTGGGTTAAAAAAAAGAATGGGGTTTAAAAAAGAATGGGCGGTTCTAAATTATTTCACCCACGGATTTGGGGGAAGATTAGCTAAATACAAGTTACAAATTATTCCACTTTAGTCTTTATCATCAATTTCGTGGTTTCCAGTATATCTAGTGAATGGTAATACAGTTGGAGGAATAGCTTCGCCGGGAAAACTAATTTGATTTGTAACAGGGGCGTTGATTTTACCACTATAACAATGTCGATTCCAATAATGCCCAAACCAAATATACTTTTGGTAAACTTTAGGGTTGTCGACAGTAGCTTGAATTTGGTACTGAATAAATTTTTTAACTGAAGACATATCGTTTTCAATTTTTGGAACAGTACTTGATGTTGGTTTGCTACTGCTACAGTACGACTGAAAATAGTTTAGAATGTGAAGATACCAAATACCATCATCATTATCACGGGTAAGCCGAGAAGCATAAAAGTTATATGCTAACTCATTTGTGTCGGCTGTCGGCTGAGCATGTTCAACTAGTCGGGTCATAAACTTGCGACTTACAATCACTCTCGGAAAAATAGCCAAAGTCTCTTCCATTCTATGCGCTTCGATAAGAGCTGGCCCAAATACTTTTTTTTCGTCGTGGTAAAGTTTCCCTATAGTAATACCACCGCGAACCATAACACCTTGAAGCAATAATCTATTAAACAGCCGATCTACAGTCATAGACAAATGCTCTAAACCATCATAGGTGTCATCTGCAGAAAGCACTATATTATCTGAAAATGAAGAGGATTGTAGGCCGGTTGATTTCGCTTTTTTGGGTCGAACGGTAACTACTTCATCTAGAGCTTTAGAAATCTTCTCCATAATATTTGTATCAGTTAAAGAGCCTGATACAAATGAGCTGAACCCAAGAATATCAACAAACGCTACTACTTTATTCGAATATAAAGACGTTTCCATAACAAACCCTCTCAACAAATATACGATCCCATATCCAACCCTAGAATAATAGCCATTGTAAATTCAAGGAAGAATGTTGGGAAATATTCTTGCCCAAACATTCTAAAAAGTCTCTCCCATCCCCTATTCAATCTGCATAAAATTATATTGCCGCGCATGATCATGACACGGTTTTGCCGCCATCGTAGGTGGCTGTGTGAACTGCTCACTACGGCATAACTTAGACTTAAGTTTATTAGGTTCCTTTGGTCTCATACGGTCGTCATCCCGTGCTTGACACGGGATCCAGCCTTGCGAGTGGTGCGAGGGGAATGGTCAGCAATTATCGAGCGTTCTTGGTGTTGAGATTACAGGGCTGGACTCCGGCTTTCGCCGGAGTGACGGGACTTGATGATGCGGTAGCACTTCGCCGCGAGACAAAAGCATATTACCAACTAGGTGCGATCGCGCCTTGGCAATCGCCAATGTTATTACCCCTCATCCCGGCCTTCTCCCAATGGGAGAAGGAGTCCGATTGCCGCGAGACAGAAGAATACTACTAACTAGGTGCGACTGCGCCCGTTTAAAGATTGGGGGGCGACCATTCGCCGCGCCATTTCTTTTAGCGGTCGCAATCCTTTGCCGCAAAACCGGTACCCACTTTTGCTAGGATTGCTTTAACCCAAAATTGCTTTTAACGCTGCGCCGGCTTTGCCAAAGTCCATGCTGCCGGCAAAGCGGCTTTTTAGCACGCCCATGCACTTGCCCATGTCTTTAAGGCCAGCGGCTTGTAATTCTTCGACAACTTTTCTGGCTTCAGCTTCGATTTCTTGCTGGCTCATTTGTTTTGGCATGAAGCTGGTAATTATTGTCATCTCTTCACGTTCGCGCTCGGCCAGATCTAACCGACCGGCTTCTTCGTAAATGATTGCGCTTTCTTCGCGCTGTTTTAGCATTTTCGATAAAATAGCCAAAATCTGACTTTCATCGCAACCTTGGCAATTATCCTTGGTGCGGGCGGCAATATCACGATCTTTGATCGCGGCCTGCACCAATCGAATAGTAGAAAGACGAATAGTGTCTTTACTACGCATTGCAGTTTTCATGGCTTCGGTTAATTCATTTCGTAATGACATTTAATTGGCCGGGGAAAATTATTTGAGAAGTTTTCCCTGTTGGCTCCTTGTTTATTATCAAACTCACACTTGAGCCTTTCGCCCAAATGATATGGGTGGTAAGACCCTTTCCCAGATTCGGACTACGTAAAGGTAAGTAAATTTAGCGTCCGACAAAGCTGGAGAGTTGACCTATGGAAGCGGTGGAAAAGAGTCAAGTGAATAAATCACAAGGTAGCGCCGTATTGGTGCTAGCTGATGGCCGTGTTTTTACTGGCGAAGGAGCCGGAAGCACTGGCGAAGCCGTTGGCGAGGTTTGTTTTAATACTTCCATGACCGGCTATCAGGAAATCCTCACTGACCCGTCATATACCGATCAATTGGTGTGTTTTACTTTCCCGCACATTGGTAATGTCGGAACTAACTCCCAAGACGAGGAGGGGCTTTCCCCGCAGCCAAATGCCCGTGCTAAAGGCGTTATTTTGCGGGCGCAAATAACCGAGCCAAGCAATTGGCGTAGTGAGCAATCACTAACCAGCTGGTTGAGGAACAGATCAGTAATTGCAATTACCGGCATTGATACCAGAGCGTTGACTAATCATATCCGTGAAAATGGAATGCAGCACGCGGTCATTGCCCATAATGCTTCTGGCGAGTTTGATTTTGATGCTTTGCGGCAAAAAGCAGCTAATTGGTCAGGGCTAGAAGGCGCAGATATTGCCAGTAAAGTAAGTGCAGAACAGCCAAGTGAATGGCAAGAAGGCGCGTGGCAATGGCCGGGGGAATTTAGCGAAACACAAACGCAAACCCCGCATATTGTAATTATTGACTATGGGGTCAAAAGAAACATTGCCAGACTGTTGGCAGAACAAAAAATGGCTGTAACCATTGTACCTGCCAGTTATTCTGCCGAGCAGATAATTGCTCTGAAGCCAGATGGCATTGTGCTGTCCAATGGGCCAGGAGATCCGGCGGCGACCGCAATTCATGCCAGTGCCGTTATCAAGGAATTGCTAGCAGCAAACCTGCCAATGTTTGGTATTTGTCTTGGTCATCAATTACTGGCTTTAGCGCTTGGTGGTAAAACCATAAAAATGGCGCAGGGTCATCATGGGGCTAATCATCCGGTACAAGAAGTATCCAGTGGCAAGGTGGAAATTGTTTCAATGAACCACGGCTTTGCAGTTGATGCGGCATCATTGGGCGAGGGCATTCAGCAAACTCATGTTTCGTTGTTTGATGGTAGTAATTGCGGCTTGGAAGTAATTGGCAAGCCAGCCTTTTCGGTGCAACACCACCCCGAAGCTAGCCCTGGGCCGCAGGACAGTTTTTATATG
>JAKITZ010000069.1 GCA_021647805.1 Robiginitomaculum sp. | reverse complement strand
CGCCAACCGCGTTACAAAACCGTATCTGAGCAAGTCATGACGCGGCCTGCTTATGATAAATTATCCGTGTCGCCGCCGCAATTTAGCACGGTGACAGAAACTATCCAAACCTCCGCACCGCGCCTTATTTGGAAGCGGGGCAATCCGGGGCGTTTGCGCGCACAGGGCTATAAAATCCACGGCACTGCTGATGACCGTCGCCGCACTGGGGCTTCAGGCAACAACTCTTCTCGCGGCAATGTTACCAACTTCACCGCGCAGCTTCCCGCTACCCACTGCGGCCCCACTTGTGAAATATGGTGTTTGGTCGAGGAACCGGGCGAGGTGCAAAATGTTACTAAAAGGGTGCAGGTGCGTAGCGAAAGTGTTCGTGAAGTTGCTGTACCACCGGTCTATAGAACTGTCACCCGCGAGGTGATGATTGACCCCGGTGGGGTTCGTAAAGTTCCTGTGGCCGGGCGTTATGGATCAATAAGCATGCAGCAATTGGTGCAACCGGCGCGACAAATGAATAACCATATTGCCCCGCAAAGACGGGCTGTTACTCGTAAAAGACAAGTCTCTGGCGAGTCATTTGCTTGGATTAAGGTGCTTTGTGAAACCAATGCCACGGCGCAAGCAATATCCGAAGTGCAAACCATGTTACATAAACAAGGATATTACCAAGGTTCAATAACCGGTAGCACTGATGCTACGACCGAAGCAGCTATTGCCAGTTACCAACAACAAATGAATATAAATCACGGCGGGTTTTTATCGTTGCAAACTATTGAAAGCTTACGAACTGGCGCGCGACCAATACCAGTGGCTGCGCTGCAACAACATGCCACCGGATATAGTTCGCAAGTTACGCAAGAGTGGCAACAGGCTACGGCTCCGGCGCAATATGCATATCAAAATTCACATCAAAGTGGTAATTCTGGTTGGAACGAGGCTAGCTATCAGGCAAGTAATTGGTCAAACAGTTCTTTGAGAACCGGCCATGACTTGCAAAATCAAAACTTTATCACTCCGTTGCCGTCTGGAGAATTTCCAACAGATATAATTTCTGAACAACGCTATATGCCGATGGCTGGTAATGCTCAGGCAATGCAACAATCGCGCACTGGTCAATATTTGAGCTGGGTGGGTAAGTAATTATATTCTATAATTTAAGTGTTGAGCTGTCATTTTAACTTGATTGCTTGCATACGAACACTTAATGACTGGCTAATGGTATTCAGGTACTTTTTATTTACTTGTAAACTGCAGAATGTCAGTTAAGTGATAGTATAGTGTTGAGCTTAGGGGTAATTCTTGGCTAATCTAGATAATATAACCATATTGGTGTTGGAAGATAATTCGCACATGGCTTTAATCTTGCGCGAAATTATGCGCGGGTTTGGTTTGCGCGATATTCGTGAAGCCCGTGATGTGGCTACAGCATTTGAAATATTAAAAGATAATCATATTGATATTGCTTTGGTTGACCACAATCTTGGCGACCTTGATGGTAATGAGTTTGTGCAGTTGATCCGTAATGCAGACGACAGCCCAAATCCATATATCCAAATCATCATGGTAACGGCGCATGGAGATCGAGCAACGGTTATGGGGGCAATTCGTTCTGGTGCTAACGAGTTCATGGTGAAACCGGTAACGCCGCTGGATCTGTATGAAAAATTGCGTTCTTGTATTGAAAACCCACGGCAATTTGTACGCACCTCTTCGTATTTCGGACCCGATCGTCGTCGCCGGCAAGATCCGGTATATCGTGGCCCGTGGCGCCGTGAAATTGATCCAGAGGGCGGAGTTGTTCCAGAAGAATGTGAGTTGGACAAAGCCGGACGACCAAAGGTTATTGAGGGTTAATTCTATCTGCGAATGAACAATACTGAATTATTGTTTGCTGGCATCTTAACAATATTAGACAGCTCAAAACCTCTGGTGCTAGCAATCTTCTTTACCAAATTTAAGTGTCGCACTCCCCATTTCTGGTCGCGCCGTTGCAGGTCAATGTCGAACGCGATATTTGAAGTAGCTTCTTGCTCATTTATTCCAAAGAACGGCCCATAAAGGTATAAAATTCCGCCTGGTTGTAGCCGTTGCTCGGCACCAGCAAATAATCCAAGAGCTGCCTGCACCGGGGCAATGTGGATCATGTTGATGCATAAAATTGCTGCTGCGGTTTGCGGCAAGCCAAGCACCTCTTGCCCTTTTATCCATTTACTGTCTGTGCAATCCAGTTTTACTGCTGGTTGCAAATTTTGTAACTGGTTTTCATCGGCCCAAGCATTGATACTTTTTATATGATCTGGGTCGGGATCGCTCGGCCAAAATATATGATCTGGCATGGCTTTGGCAAACTGCACTACATGCTGTCCAGAACCAGAAGCTATTTCGATAACATCACCGGCTAGCAGGTGCTTTTGCAACACTTGTAGAATTGCCGATACGTTGCGCCCTGTGGCTGGAAAGTTTAGTTTATCATCCATGCTTTGATCACTTGCCTTTTAATTAGAAGTAAAGTCTCAAGTGCTTCACCTTGTAGTTTTACCATAGCAGGATATACCAAGTTCAGGGAATACCCTGCGCGGCGGCGGGGTTTGAATATTTAGGGGTATATAGATGCTGATCAGTATTTTGGGCATGGCGGTATTATTAGGTTTGGCATTGCTATTGTCAGACAATCGCAAAGCAATAAGTTTTCGAGTTGTTGGTGCAGCCTTTGCATTACAAGCGGCAATAGCAGCTTTTGTATTGGCAACACCAATTGGCCAAGATGTTTTGCAAAGTATTTCCGCTGGTGCGCAAGTAGTGATCAATTATGCCGATGTTGGTAGTAAATTCGTCTTTGGCGGTCTGCATGATAATAATTCTATCGGCTTTATTTTTGCGGTAAAAGTATTACCGATTATCATTTTCGTTTCGGCGCTTACTTCGGTTTTATATTATCTTGGAGTTATGCAATGGGTGGTTAAAATCCTTGGCGGGTTTTTGCGGTTTGTCATCGGCACCAGCAAGGTGGAAAGCCTAAACGCTGCTGGTAATATTTTCTTGGGGCAGACGGAATCGCCACTGCTTGTGCGCCCGTTTTTGGCAAAGCTAACTGACCACCAATTATTTACAATTATGGTTTCTGGCCTTGCTTCGGTTTCTGGGGCGATACTTGTCGGTTATGCCTCATTGGGTGTCGAGCTAAAATACCTGATCGCGGCTTCATTCATGGCGGCACCGGGCGGTTTGTTAATGGCAAAAATAATCAAACCTGATCCTGATAAAGATGCTGCCAATGTTGAGGTGGAGTTAGAAGAAATTCCTGAGGCAGACCTGCCGGTAAATGTAATTGATGCGGCGGCTTCTGGTGCAGCGGACGGCTTAAAATTAGCAGCTAATATCGGTGCAATGTTGATCGCGTTTGTGGCTTTGATCGGCATGTTAAATGGTGGTATTGGCGGCATCGGTAATATGATCGGACAAGAAGGCTGGTCACTTGATGCAGCGCTTGGTTGGGCTTTCTCGCCTTTGATGTGGACAATGGGTGTGCCGTGGGAAGAGGCTGGCATTGCTGGTAATTTAATCGGCCAGAAGTTTATCCTCAACGAATTTGTTGCCTATGCTAGTTTGCAGCCATTGATCGAAACTTTAAGCCCACGAACTGTGATCATTGTAACATTTGCTTTGTGTGGATTTGCCAATTTGGCGTCGATGGCGATTTTGCTGGGCGGGCTTGGCGGCTTGATCCCCTCGCGGCGTAAAGACATTGCAAGATTGGGATTAAAAGCGGTGGCCGCTGGCTCCTTATCAAACTTGATGAGTGCTGCCTTGGCGTCGTTACTTATTGTGGTCTAACTTGATGGTCAAAACTGCCGGACTTGTTATTGGGCTATTGCTGGCCTTGGTATTCTTATTGGCGGGCGCACCAGAGGGTGTACCGATTTTGGCATGGAGAACTGCAGCTGTTGCTATTTGCATGGCTGTTTGGTGGGGTACAGAGGCGTTACCACCATTTGTCACTGCTTTGGTGCCGTTGATAATGTTTCCCTTATTGGGGATTATGAATTTTTCTGAAGTTGCCGTGCCATTTGCTCACCCGTTGATATTCTTGTTTCTGGGCGGGTTTTTGTTGGCATTAGCAATCGAGAAGTGGAATTTGCACCAGCGCATAGCCTTATTCGTTTTGTTATTGATGGGGGTAAGAGCCAAAGCCTTGGTGTTTGGATTTATGTTGGCAACGGCTTTATTGTCAATGTGGATGACCAATACCGCAACGACACTGATGATGTTACCAATAGCTGTTTCGATATTATCTGTGGTATTTATTGGTGGTGGTGAGGCAATTGATCAGCAAAACAAAGCTAATTTCAAGATACTGTTACCCTTGTCGGTGGCTTATGGCGCGACCATTGGCGGAATGGCAACATTGATCGGCACTCCGCCAAATGCATTTCTGGCGGCGTATTTATTGGAACAACATGACATTGAGATAGACTTTGCCAGCTGGATGATGGTCGGCTTGCCTCTAACGATAATATTATTACCTTTGTCATGGTTTGTTTTGACTAGGTTTGTTTTGCCGGTGAATTTCTCAGCCGGTCAGGCGGCAAAACAACATTTCCAGCAAATGCAACAAGGGTTGGGAAAAATTTCACAACCGGAATTACGGGTTGGAATATTGTTTTTGGCTGTGGCAATGGCTTGGGCATTTCGCAAACCAATAATCGGGTTAACCGGATTTGATTTTCTTACCGATAGCGCTATTGCAATTTTCGGTGCGGTTTTACTGTTCATCATACCGTCTGGTTTGGCTCGGCACGAAAAATTGGGCGATGCCAAATTACTTACCAAAGTCCCGTTTGATGTATTATTATTATTTGGTGGCGGCCTTGCGCTGGCCAAAGCAATATCCAGCAGCGGGTTAGCAAACGAGCTTGGTGATTTATTATTAGGTGTCGGAGCCATTAACGGCGTTCTTCTGGTATTGGCAGCAACCGCCATGGTAGTGTTTCTAACTGAATTAACCAGCAACCTTGCCACAACCGCCAGTTTTTTACCGATCGTAAGTGCGGTTGGTATTGATGCAGGATTATCGCCATTATTGCTGGCGGTTCCGGTGGCATTGGCGGCTAGTTGTGCTTTTATGATGCCAATTGCCACTCCGCCAAATGCTATTTGTTATGGATCGGGTCTGGTAACTTTACAACAAATGGCAAAAGCCGGCTTTTGGCTTAATCTCATCAGCATAGTTCTATTATCACTGATTGCAGTATTTTGGGTACCAATTGTGTTTGGCTAGAGCATTTGCCAACAAAAGTGGGCACCGGTTTTGTGGCAAGCAAATGCGCCCGCAAAGGAATAACTCTTTGCCAACCAAAACTTGATCCAAAACATCAAGTTCCGTCACTCCTACCTACGAGCCGGAGTCCAGCCATGTATTCTCAATACCAAGGTCAGCCAATAATTTCCGCTGTTCTCCCCGCATCACCCGCAAGGCTGGATGCCGGATCAAGCCCGGCATGACGTGGTTTAAGTAGAGTAAGCTCACCATAGCATTACGCAGTAAATTGATGGCTAAAACGCGTCAGAAAGCTTAGTGGGTAATAATACGCGGGTGGGTTTGGTTGCTTTTTTGGAGCACCATAAATATAATAACTTGCATCATATAAATAAGCGCATGAATTAATTAGGTAATTTTAATAAATTTTTTTAAGCTCATGATTTTATTAAAATTTTTCGCCTATTTTTATTATAAATTCAATTGAATTTCTAAGAGCATTTCAATAATGCTGTGGATATGGGATTTATAATCTTAAATTTCCGGAAAAGTCGCATAAAATAAGATTTATTTCAGCACACCTTGACTATAAATATTTTTTACCTATATGTAAGAAAATTCAATTTTAGGAGAGTGTCATGTCTGAGGTAATGCGTTATAAATTTTCACAGGGTGTTTTTTCGTGCGAAATAGAAGGTGCGCCAGAGTTAATTGAGGAAATGTTGGAATCATTACTAGAGAAGTGTTTTTTGGCATCCACAAAATCCGGTGTAGTTGAAAACCTCAAAGAAACTGCAAAAAATAAAGAGCAAACTAAAATAGACATCGACGAAACCGTTACCACAAACACTATTGCTTCTGCCACAAATGCAAAGACGGGGGTCGATCTTGTTATTGCTGCAGTTGCTCGTCTTCAATTAGCACAAGGCTCAGCCATTGTGACGCGAAAAGAAATTGGTGAAGAAATCAAGACAGCCACCACTTTCTACAAAGCAACTTATTTGGGTAACCTTTCTGCATACCTTAGTAGCCTGACTAAATCTGGCCGTTTAAATTTAATGGCCAAAGATACCTACTCGCTATCGGCATCGGAAAAAAATACTTTGCTTGCAGCAATTTCAAATATCTGAAGGAAACAAACATGACAGATCATATAAAATTCAAATATGACATTCAAACTGGGGCTATAGAATATGAAGGTGCACATGGTTTTTTGGAAGCAACATTAAAGTCTTTAGCTGAGACGCTTGATAGTAATAATAGCACACCTATCCGATCGAAAACAATTAATAGGAAAGTTAAACCAAAAACTAATATTGGAGTGACCAGCGCTGTTAATAAGTCACCGAGTCCAAGCAAACCAAGAAAAAGAAATAATGGTTACAAGCCGCAATACAACACTGACCTTAATCTTTTGAAACTAGAGGAGCATATTGGCCGTTCTCCGCTAAAGAGTAACACCGAATATATAGTTGCATTTGTAGTTTTTCTAACAGAGCAATTAAAACTGAATGGTGTTTCCGGTGATGATATTTACACCTGCTTCTTCAAACTGAAAGGGAAAGTGAAAGTACCAAATAACTTCGTTAGTATGTTTAAAAATGCTCAAAATAGGAATCGCATGATAAAATATAACTCTGGTTACACTAATATTACGTTGACGACGGAAGGTACGAATTTATATCATTATGAAATCCTTAAAAGAGACGCAGTGGAGACTAATTCGTGATAGATACCGATGCTGAAAGATATCTAAAAGAAATTCAATACAAAGTAAAAAAGGAAAGCACTCTAGCTGCGGCTTTAATCTGGTATTTATCGGGGGGCGAGTCCAAATCAGACATTGATATTGATCAAATTATTTCAATTTTCAAGTCTTCTGGATTAAAGTCATCTGTGCACAAAAAAAGATTAGGTGATAATTTAGGAAAAGAGACCGGCATTATTAAAGGCAGCAAGAAAAACAGCTTTAGATGCTCGCTAAAGTGTTTAAACTATTTAGAAGAAAAATTCTCAGTTGATACAGAGCATTCCAAACCCAAAATTTCCTATAACTTTTTGGAACAAGACACGTTTCCTAGTAGTCGTGGCTATCTGACAAACATGTGCTCCCAAATAAACGGAACATACGAATATGAATTTTATGACGGCTGCGTCGTTTTGTTACGCCGTCTCATGGAATCATTGTTGATAGAAGTATTTGAAACGCTGGGACAAGAAAAATTAATTAAGGACTCTGAAGGTAATTATAAAATGCTAAATGGAATAATAAAGGCTCTTGGCAGCTCCCCTATTAAGCTTGAGCGGGGAACCGATAGAATCATAAAAAATGTCAAGGAAGTAGGTGATAATGCAGCGCATGGGCGATCACATATAACGAAGAAAAATGACATAAATGATTTAAAAATCGGCTACAGGAAATTAGTCTCTGAACTTAAAAACAAAGCGAATATAGATTAAACACGCCAAAACAAAAAGGGCGACCTCATCGCTAAGGCCGCCCTTCTAATTAGATGTTACGAACCGGAAGACCGGAACGACAGATGTGGCACGAGTGCCTTACATCATGCCGCCCATTCCACCCATGCCGCCCATTCCGCCCATGTCAGGCATGCCGCCACCGGCGCTGTCTTTGGCAGGAGCATCAGCAATCGCAGCTTCGGTAGTGATGATCAGGCCAGCAACAGATGCTGCGTTTTGCAAAGCAGAACGAACCACTTTAACCGGATCAATGATACCGGCTTCGACCATGTCAACATACTCTTCTTTTTGAGCATCAAAGCCAAAGGCGGCTTTTTTGCTGTCGAGAATACGGCCAACTACGATAGAGCCTTCAGCACCAGCGTTTTCGGCAATTTGACGAACCGGAGCTTCTAGGGCTTTGCGAACAATCGCAATACCAGCAGCTTGGTCGTCATTTGCACCTTCGATGTCGATGAATTTAGAGGCACGAAGCAAGGCAGAACCACCGCCGGGGACAATGCCCTCTTCGACGGCTGCACGAGTTGCGTTTAGCGCATCTTCAACACGGTCTTTGCGTTCTTTGACTTCCATCTCGGTAGCACCGCCAACTTTGATCACTGCAACGCCGCCGGACAATTTAGCCAGACGCTCTTGAAGTTTCTCACGATCATAATCAGACGTTGTGTCTTCGATTTGACGACGGATTTGTGAAACCCGACCTTCGATATCTTTCTTGGCACCAGCACCATCAACAATAGTTGTATCGTCTTTGGTGATCACTACGTTTTTAGCAGTACCAAGCATGTCGATAGTGACATTCTCTAACTTAATGCCAAGATCTTCAGAGATAACAACTGCACCAGTTAGCACAGCAATATCTTCAAGCATGGCTTTACGACGATCACCAAAACCAGGGGCTTTAACCGCTGCGATTTTAAGACCACCGCGAAGTTTGTTAACCACTAGGGTAGCAAGAGCTTCGCCTTCAATGTCCTCAGCAATGATAAGCAAAGGACGTGAAGATTGCACAACGCTCTCAAGGATTGGAAGCATTGCTTGCAAATTGGACAATTTGCTTTCGTGCAAAAGGATCAGCGGGTTTTCTTGAGCGGTCAGCATTTTATCAGCATCAGTGATGAAATATGGTGACAGATAACCACGGTCAAACTGCATGCCTTCAACTACGTCAAGTTCAGTGTCCAAAGACTTGGCTTCTTCGACGGTGATCACACCCTCATTACCAACCTTGTCCATGGCCAGTGCGATCATGTCGCCAATTTCACGGTCGCCATTGGCAGAAATAGTACCGACTTGGGCGATCTCTTCGGAAGTTTTGACCTTTTTGGCTTTCTTCATGATGTCTTTGACAACTTCAGCAGCCGCCGCATCAATACCGCGTTTAAGATCCATCGGGTTCATGCCAGCGGCAACCCGCTTCATGCCTTCGGAAACAATCGCTTGACCCAAAATAGTTGCAGTTGTTGTACCGTCACCGGCAACATCATTTGCTTTTGAGGCAATTTCGCGCATCATTTGTGCGCCCATGTTTTCGAACTTGTCTTCTAGCTCGATCTCTTTGGCAACGGTAACACCGTCTTTGGTGGTGCGAGGTGCGCCGAAACTTTTGTCCAGCACAACATTACGACCCTTAGGGCCAAGAGTTACTCTTACTGCATTAGCAAGGACGTTTACGCCCCGGATCATGCCTTCGCGTGCATCAGCACCGAATTTTACTTCTTTAGCAGCCATTGGTTTTTCCTTATGACTAAATTAAATGGGTGATATCAAGGGTTCGGACTAGTCCAAAATGCCCATAATATCGGATTCTTTCATGATGATCAGCTCTTCGCCGTCAAGTTTGACCTCAGTGCCTGACCATTTGCCAAACAAGATGCGGTCGCCTTTTTTAACGTCCAGCGCAGTTAACTTGCCGCTGTCGTCTTTGGTGCCGGGACCAACGGAAATTACTTTGCCTTCTGATGGCTTTTCTTTGGCAGTGTCCGGGATGATGATCCCGCCTTTGGTGGTGCTTTCTTCTTCGATCCGCGAGACAAGCACGCGATCATGTAAGGGACGAAATTTCATAGCAATATGCTCTTTTCTGTTTTCAAGTTTCAAACGTTTAGTGGCAGCTACCGTTCTTGAGTTTAGCACTCAAGCCCTGCGACTGCCAACGCAAGGGGGAGATAGGGGCGCAAGGGCAATGAGTCAAGGATTTGAAGGTGGAATTTTGTTGGGAGATATACTTCGATTAGCTTTTGTCAGCAACCAGTGTATAAATCATGAGGTTTCTTTTAGGGAGAGTAAGATGAACACAAATGGCCGTTCTCTTGAATTGTTTTTCATAAACGGAAAGCCTGATCAAATGCTTACTGCAGAGGTCTTTGGCTGGACCGGTCATATTTTAATGATACCCAGAACGGAGCTTGCGAAAGGTCCCCAACGAAAAGAAAGCCGGCACACAGGAGTTTATCTTTTGATTGGTGAGGATGAACAAGGCCAGCTGGCCTATATTGGGGAGGCGGAAAACGTTGCCTCTCGAATTAAGGATCATGATTCCAAAAAAGACTGGTGGACATCAGTGGTGCTCATTACTTCAACCGCGAATAATTTGCACAAAGCCCATGCCAAATATCTGGAGGCTCGTTTAGTAGAAATAACGCAAAGCGTTGGAAAAATAAAATTAGAAAATGGAAACGCTCCGTCGCGTCCTTCATTGTCCGAGTCAGCTATAGCCAATATGGAGGTTTTCCTTGAGCATATTTTGTTGGTTCTGCCGGCGTTAAGGGTTGATTTTTTACTCTCAAAAGCCCGACCTTCTGCTCGATCAATGGAAATTCAATCAGAAAAACCTGTAATAGAATTTGAATTAGTCAGTAAAAATTTAGGCTGCAATGCAACAGCAGTTCTGAAAGACGGAGAATT
>JAKITZ010000068.1 GCA_021647805.1 Robiginitomaculum sp. | reverse complement strand
CCCAGTCGTTTTCAGCATTCACGACGACTGTCAATCCATCGATCCCGATTTGCAACTCAATGTATTCGACACCCTTTTCTTTGCACTTTGCGATTTCGGTTTCCTTGATCGCTCGTGACGCATCACAGATATCAATTTCGCCAACGTAAAAACGTTTCATCCCGCCCCCGGTCCCTGACCGGCTCACCACAGGTTTCACACCACGATGTCTCGCAGTGAAGTCCTCGGTGACCGCCTGACTGACAGGGTAAACAGTGCTCGATCCATCAATTTTAATCTCCCCGACGATCTTGCCATTCACGTTCGTTCCTGCTGCGAGAATGGCAGCATTCAGAACCTTGCTGGATTTTTCAAATGCGGCACTGTTTTGCTGTTGGTCATACTCAATCCCCAAACGACCTGCGCCTCTGGTGTTTAGTTTCAATACGGAATATCCACGGCTGTTCAGCCATTGAACTCTTGGGTCATAAGAATAGTAATGTCGTGAACCCGGCCATTGCTGTGGCAGGATAATAAGAGGCGCGGAGACAAATGGCTGCTCGGCAGTCGTTTTACTTGGTGTGAAATACCCAATCAACTTGAATTGATCTCGCGTTGTTATTTCGACTATTTTTGTTTGTGCCTGATCAAAAACCAACTCTGCTGGTGCAGTTTCAAACATTGTTGAGATGGTGTTTGTCTTGCGGTTCAATAGTGAATACTTGCCCGGACTGTCTGGTCTGCTAGAATATAGAACCAAGCTTTGCATATCTGATGTTGTAGCTAACACATAAAAATGAGGCCCAAGGTTTGTTGTTGCGCTTTGCAGTGCGGTTTCAAATTGTCGATCATTGCTCACCCATTGCGGCACAACAGCATTATACCACCAAGCCATCGGCTGGCCGGTTACCGGGTGAAACAAAACCCTGTTTATTGAATAATTTTTCACTCTTGCTATGACTTTGATGTTGTTCTCGAGAAGATTGATTTGCGAAAACACAGCTTTTTGCCGACCTCTTTGATCTAGCATGTAAAGAACTGTTCCTGACGGATCTATTCGTAATGGCCGTGTGCCAGAAACGTCATTTGCTGCAACATGAAGAAGTTTTCTTTGCTGGTCATTACCAAACAGTAAATACCAATCTTCTGACAAATTCGGGTTTTTCTTTATACCAATTCTTGCTTGTAAATCATCATCTGCAACCCATTTGCTAAATCCGCTATTTTTACGAACCAGTTTCCTTGTGCCATTACGAAGGTTAATCTGGTAAAGGTCTGCACGTTTGTTATTGGCATCATTGATAGTAACCAAAGCTGTATTTGGCCAGTTACGCGAAATTTTTAGTAGTTTTACATTTACGCCTTCTTCTATTGGGCCAAGGACAATGGATCTTCCGGAAAACACATTTAATGAATAGGTCTGTAGTGATTTTAATTTAGCATTGGATATGGTGTAGATAACAAATGCTGAATTTGGTGACCATTCATGAATTTCCACCCCGTTTTTACCAAAAGTAAATTGGCGGGCGGATTGCGGATTATCGCCATCGGCAATAAACAAGTGCAAAGCCCCGTCAACTAATGATAGCCACGAAACTTTGGCTCCGTTGGGGCTGATCCTGCCTTGATATTGCACCGGAGTTTGGAATAATAAATTCCGGGGCAGATAATCGAGCTTTGTTTGTTGTTTGGGAAGTAATTTGGTGGTTGTTTCGGGTGCTTGATCGTTACAGCCAAATAGCAAGCCACCAGCCAGTCCTAAGAAAATAATGATGATAGGAAAAAATCGCATGATCAACCAAATTAATGTCGTTTGAAGCTATATAACATTAATAATATAGAAAACTTACTTAAAAACAGTTCATAAATGTACTATCTCTACGCTGTTAATGAACTTTCCCTGATTGCTATCTGATAATAGCAGTTATAAAAGGCGGGCAAACTAAATTTAATATTTTCATTACGGAAAAACCAGATGGCTTCTTATCAATATATTTTCAACATGCATCAGTTATCAAAAACTTTCCCTGGTGGAAAAAAAGTACTCGACGGTGTGTCACTATCATTTTTCCCTGATGCCAAAATTGGTGTGGTTGGGGTAAATGGTTCCGGTAAATCTACTTTGCTTAAAATCATGGCTGGCCATGACACTGAATTTGCTGGCGATGCGTCATTGGCCAAAGGTGCAAAGGCGGGTTATTTGCCGCAAGAGCCAAAACTAGACACGGATCTAGATGTTTGGGGCAATGTCATTGCCGAATGCGAAGATAAAATATTGTTTGATAAATTTAATGCGGTGGCCGCTAAAATGGCCGAAGATTATTCCGACGAAATAATGGAAGAAATGACCGTATTACAAGAACAGGTCGATGCCGCCGGTGCTTGGGATATTGATAGCAAGATTGAAATGGCAATGGGGGCATTACGCTGTCCGCCAGCCGAGGCGAAGGTTGATAAACTTTCTGGTGGCGAAATGCGCCGGGTGGCTTTGTGCCGACTATTATTGTCCGAACCTGACCTGATATTGCTTGATGAGCCAACCAACCATTTGGATGCGGAAAGTGTTGCTTGGTTAGAGCATCATCTATCCGAGTTCAAAGGCGCAGTTATTTTGGTAACTCACGATCGGTATTTCTTGAACAATTTAACTAATTGGACGTTGGAGCTAGATCGCGGGCAGGGCATTCCGTATGAGGGCAATTACTCGAATTGGTTGGAGCAAAAAGAAAAACGCATGGTGCAAGAAGGCCGTGCAAAAGAAAGCCGTACCAAAGCTTTGGCCAAGGAATTAGAATGGATACGTTCCAGCCCCAAAGCCAGACAAGCCAAGTCCAAAGCCCGGATCAATGCTTATGAGGAAATGCGTGATAAAGCGCAAACAGAGGCAGTGTCATCAGCGCAGATCACTATTCCACCGGGGCCACGACTTGGGGGCATTGTGGTTGAGGCAACTAACTTAAACAAAGGTTTCGGTGATAAATTACTAATCAATGATCTAAGTTTCAAATTACCTCCCGGTGGTATTGTCGGGGTTATTGGCCCCAATGGTGCCGGTAAGTCGACTTTGTTCAAGATGATAATGGGCGATGAAAAACCAGATGCCGGATCGTTCAAAATAGGCGAAACCGTAAAGCTTGGTTTTGTCGATCAAAGCCGCGATCAACTTGATGATAGCAAAACTGTTTGGGAGGAAATTTCCGATGGCAATGATATTATCGAACTTGGCAAACGCGAAGTATCATCACGTTCTTATGTTGGCTCGTTTAACTTCAAAGGCTCGGATCAACAAAAACCGGTAGGCAAGCTTTCTGGCGGTGAACGCAATCGCGTACATTTGGCAAAAATGTTGCGTCAAGAGGCGAATTTATTACTGCTTGATGAGCCAACCAATGATCTTGATGTGCAAACATTAAGTGCGCTGGAAGAGGGTTTGGAGAACTTTGCTGGTTGTGCTGTGGTTATCTCGCACGATCGGTTCTTTCTTGACCGGATTGCTACGCATATTTTATCATTTGAGGGTGATAGCCATGTGGAATGGTTCGAGGGTAATTTTGCCGATTATCTCGAAGACAAGAAACGCCGCCTTGGCCCTGATGCCGACATTCCCAAACGCATCAAATTCCAGAAGTTCAGACGTTAATTTTAACCCGCGCCACCTTCGTCACCCGCGGGCTTGATCCGCAATCCATCCTTGCAAGTGGTGCAGGGGTTAATGGTGGAAATTATCAACCGACCTTTACGGTCACCATTGGTGGATAGGCTCTGGATCAAGCCCGGAGTGACGCTTGTTGGTGAGAAGTCTTACAATCTACTTTTGTTGGTAAAGATATATCTTTAGTGGTCGCAATCCTTTGCCGCAAAACCGGTACTTATTTTTGCAGAATATTACTAACTAGGTGCGACTGCGCCTCGGCGATCGTTCGCCGCGCCGTTGCAGGCGTGAGCAAAGCGAATTCGCCGCGAGACAAAAAGAAAATATTCTTAACCCGCGCCGCCAACCGTAAGGCCGCCGATTTTAAGTGTCGGCTGGCCAACTCCTACCGGCACGCCTTGGCCGGCTTTGCCGCAAACTCCAACGCCGGGGTCAAGTGCCATGTCATTACCGATCATCGAGATTTGTTTTAAAGCGGTCGCGCCATCACCGATTAGGGTTGCACCTTTAACCGGTGCTTCGATTTTGCCGTTCTTTACCAAATAAGCGAGTGTGCATTGAAAAACGAATTTGCCAGAAGTAATATCAACCTGCCCGCCGCCAAAATTAACCGCATAAAGACCGTCTTTTAACGAGGCCAGAATTTCAGCTGGATCATCTTTACCGTTCTCGACAATAGTATTGGTCATTCTGGGCATTGGCGGGCAGGCAAAACTCATTCGCCGGCCATTACCAGTGCTTTTAACACCCATAAGGCGGGCATTTTGCCGATCTTGCATATAGCCTTTTAAGATGCCATCTTCGATTAAAACTGTGCGGTTGGTTGGTGTGCCTTCATCATCGACAGTTAGCGAACCACGGCGGTTTTGTATGGTTCCATCATCAACCAATGTTACGCCCTTTGCTGCTACTTGTTCACCAATTTGGCCACTAAAGACGCTTTCGCCTTTGCGGTTGAAATCACCCTCAAGCCCGTGGCCAACTGCTTCGTGGAACAAAATACCCGGCCAGCCAGGGCCAAGGACTACTTCCATCTCGCCGCCAGCAATATCTATTGAGTCAAGATTGATGATCGCTTGACTTAATGCTTCATCAGCCATGGTTTTCCAGTTAGCTGTGCTGATCCATTGCTGATATGATGTTCTACCACCGGCACCGGTAGATCCGGTTTCACGCCGGCCATTTTGCTCGACCGTAACCGATATGCCGATACGTACTAATGGCCGTTGATCAAATATTGGATCCATACCTGGGCGCAGAATTGCAATATTGGATTGCTCGGCGGCTAAAGAGGCGGAAACCTGAATAACTCGCGGATCGGCGGCACGTAAATAAGCGTCTATTTCTTGCAATAATGCAGATTTAACAGCAAAATTCGGCGATAATGTCGGGTCAATATCTTCATAAAGCCTTCTGTTGGTTCTGGCAGGATTGTCCGCCCAGCTTCCGGTTAAACCTCGGTCGGCACCGCGAACAGCATTGGCGGCTCGACTTAAGGCAGTTGGCGTCATTTCTGTGGCGTGGGCAAAGCCGGTTGCATCGCCTATTACCCGCCGTAAACCAAAACCTCTAGAGCTGTCATAACTGGCATTTTTAAGCCTACCATCATCAAAGCCGAAGCTCTCGGAGACGCTTTGCTCTATATACAGCTCGCCATCATCGGCTCCGATAAGTGCGTCCTCAACCCCGCTTTGGGCTTTTTCTATGCAAAGGTCTGTGTTGGTAAATGGGTCAGAAATATTTGTCATGGCGCAAGGTTTAGCGCAGAATTACAAACCTGCAAGGCTGTTTGTTGCTAAATTACTGATATTATTTGCTCTTGTTTATCAGTCCGTGACCTAGATCACCCGGACAAGCTGGGTGATGACGTCTGCTGGGCGCGCGGATAATGGCAATGCTGAATTGTTGGTAATAGAAGAAAGCTGTCATCACACGATTTATTCGAGTGATCCAACAAGGTTGACTTACTTTGGCTTTCTAACCGCAAAACCGGTTCCCACTTTTACTCGGAAAGGAATATCTTTAGTGGTCGCATTTCTTAACCGCAAAACCGGTTTCCACTTTTACTCGGAAAGGAGTATCTTTAGTGGTCGCATTTCCTAACCGCAAAACCGGTTCCCACTTTTACTCGGAAAGGAATATCTTTAGTGGTCGCATTTCCTAACCGCAAAACCGGTTTCCACTTTTACTCGGAAAGGCTCTAGTCAGAAATTACCGAAAAACGCATCAACTCGGTTCTTGGTTGTTGCCAGTTAGGCTTTAGCTCTGTGGCTTTCAAATAATCCTTATAGGCACTGGGCAGATCACCGATCCGTTCATGAACTATGCCGCGATTATAATAAACCGCAGCGGGTTGTTCTAATTTCAATGATAATGCGCGATCCAATTCGATTAGAGCTTTTGCGTAATTTGCCTGACGTATAAAAACAGTACCGCGATTGGCAAAAGCTGCTGCCATTTCAGGGTTTATTTGTAATGCCTTGCCATAGTCACTGATTGCGCCTTTAAGGTCGCCACTTGATGAGCGTACAATACCCCGATTTACATAAGTTGCGGCTTGGTCGGGTTTTCTCATTATTGTGTCATTTATAGCTAAATCACAAATAGCTATTGCACCACGTCCGCTACGGCCTTGCTTGGCCTCTTGGTAACATGAAGCGCCGAGGCTCTCGCCCATAATTATTGATCCAGCGCTGGCTGTACTGGAAACTGATAAGACAAATAGAATTCCTGATAGGGCAATTAGTGGCTTTGCATATTTCATAACATTTCCTTATTGCGTAGCTTAGCGCTGGGGCAAAAGACCGATTTCATATGTTTATGGTGTTCTAGTACCATAAAACTTTGATTTTAACAAATTCCAGTGAGTTTATTCACAAATTTTACTTGCCTTTTTGCCGTATTCTCGCAACAAACTGTTCTAGCTGGGTGGGCTAGATTCTATTACTTCTTTGATAGTGGTAGCCTGTACCCGTATTTGGATTCTGATGTTAAGTCAGACGCAACAGAACAATAGGGGCAAAGATGCGATATACATCAAACCTAAGGGCATCTATCTTGGGAGCCGGCATCGTGGCTAGTTTTCTTTCCAGCTCGGCTATGGCCGATCTTGAGCAGTTTCCGCCAAAGGACAAGGCGTTTGGGTTTCAAACGCCAGTTACCGAAGTGGCGGAACAGATGCAGATATTTCATAATTTCTGGTTGATGCCGATTATTACTGCCATTATGATTTTGGTTACAGTCTTGCTGCTTGTTATTATTTTTAAGTTTAATGACAAAGCCAATCCTGTGGCGCAAAAGTTTTCGCATAATGTAAAGTTGGAAGTCGCGTGGACATTAATCCCTGTATTGATTTTGGTTGTAATATCTTTCAAGTCATTTCCACTTTTGTACCAACAAGATGTAATTCCTGAAGCTGATCTAACGGTAAAGGTTACTGGCTATCAGTGGTATTGGGATTATGAATATACTGATCCTGCTGGTGATGTAGATAAAACCCTTACCTATTCTTCGGTTATGTTGACCAATGAAGAGGCCGACGAGGCAGGAAAGCCACGGTTGCTTGGCGTTGATAACCCGATGGTGGTTCCTGTGGGTAAAACCATCGTGGTAGAAGTCTTAGCAGCTGATGTTATCCACGCTTTTGCCATGCCGGCTTTTGGGGTCAAAATTGATGCTGTGCCGGGCAAGATGAACCAGACTTGGTTCAAGGTTAACAAGCCGGGTATCTATTATGGGCAGTGTTCTGAATTATGCGGGGCGATGCATGCCTATATGCCGATTGAAGTGCATGTGCTTCCCGAAGATGAATATAACGCATGGTTGGCTGCAAAGCAGGCCGAATACGCAAGTGTGAACCAGCTGGACAATGTCCAGCTTGCTTCAGCAAATTAATTGAGGGACAAAATGTCAAACGCAACTGATCACGATCATAAACCGGGCTTTGTTGCTCGTTGGTTTTTCTCTACCAACCATAAAGATATTGGTACGCTTTATCTTATAGGTGGTTTTACTGGCGGTTTAGTCGGGGCTATATTGTCTTGGTTGATGCGCTGGGAGCTGGCAACGCCGGCTATGGATGTGTTTTCTTCAGCACAAGTATTTAATGTGTTCATTACCGCGCACGGCTTGATCATGGTGTTTTTCTTTGTGATGCCGGTGTTAATTGGTGGTTTTGGTAACTGGTTTGTGCCGCTAATGATCGGCGCGCCAGATATGGCCTTTCCGCGAATGAATAATATTTCATTCTGGTTGTGGGCGATGGCCTTGATTTTATTGGTATTGTCGTTGTTTGTGCCGGGAGCGGGCGGTGAAAATGGTTTTGGGGGTGGCTGGACAGCTTATCCGCCATTGTCGTCGACCTTGGGACACCCCGGGCCCAGTATGGATCTGGCGATTTTCTCGCTGCATTTGGCTGGTGCTAGTTCGATTTTAGGTGCGATCAATTTTATTACCACGATCTTTAATATGCGAACTCCGGGTATGACCTTGCACAAAATGCCGTTGTTTGTTTGGTCAATGCTTGTAACAGCGTTCTTGTTATTGCTTTCATTGCCGGTTTTAGCTGGTGCGATCACTATGCTGCTGACCGACCGGAATTTCGGAACAACATTTTTTGATCCTGCCGGTGGTGGTGATCCGGTGATGTTCCAGCACCTGTTTTGGTTCTTTGGTCACCCCGAAGTGTATATTATGATCCTGCCGGCTTTTGGTATTATTAGCCATGTGATTTCAACATCTTCCAAGAAGCCTATTTTTGGTTATTTGGGCATGGCCTATGCGATGATTGCTATTGGTGTTGTCGGGTTTATCGTTTGGGCGCACCACATGTATACTGTGGGTATGCCGGTTGATCTAAAGGCATATTTCACTGCTGCAACTATGGTCATTGCTGTACCGACGGGGATCAAGATATTCTCTTGGCTTGCGACGATGTGGGGTGGTTCTATCACTTTTGATACACCAATGTTGTGGTCAATGGGCTTGATATTCTTGTTTACTATGGGCGGTGTTACTGGTGTTGTTTTGGCCAATCCTGGGGCTGATATTGCCTTTCATGACACATATTATGTGGTTGCTCACTTCCATTATACTTTGTCGCTTGGTGCTGTTACCGGTATTTTCGCTGGCTTTTATTATTGGTTCGAGAAAATGACCGGCATCAAATATAATGAGTTATTGGGTAAATTACACTTTTGGGTAACATTTATCGGGGTGAATTTGGTGTTCTTCCCGCAGCATTTCGCAGGAATGCAGGGCATGCCACGGCGAATTGTTGCTTATCCTGATGCGTTTGCTTTCTGGAACTGGTTGTCTTCAATGGGTAATCTCGTTTCGATGGCCGGTGCCGCATTGTTCCTTGTGGTTATTATTGAGGCATTTGTTCGTCGTCGCAAAGGCGTAGCAAATCCGTGGGGCGAGGGCGCAACCACATTAGAGTGGACTGTTTCTTCACCGCCGCCATATCACACCTTTGCGGAGCTTCCGCGGGTTAAATAACCCCTTGCAGGACTTAAAAATAATGACCGATATAGGCAATACTGAAGCATATGAAATCAGACCGGCACTGCCGGCTGATTTTATCGCTTTGCTAAAACCACGGGTAATGTCGTTGGTGGTGTTTACGGCATTGGTTGGCATGTTGGCTGCGCCCGGTTCGGTAGATCCGGTTCTTGGAATTATTTCTATTTTTGCCATCGCTTTGGGTGCTGGTGCGGCGGGCGCGTTAAATATGTGGTATGATGCCGATATTGACGCGAAAATGAGCCGAACTGCCAAACGACCGATACCTGCCAAACGACTACATGCAAAAGATGCTTTGGCTTTTGGTATGTTTTTATCATTGATTTCGGTTATGATGCTAGCAGCTTCAGCAAATTATTTTGCCGCTGGATTTTTGGCCTTCACCATTTTCTTTTATGTGGTTATTTATTCCATGGGGCTAAAACGCCGAACGCCGCAAAACATTGTTATTGGTGGTGCCGCTGGTGCGTTTCCGCCAATGATCGGTTGGGCGGTAGCTACTGGCGGAGTGGATATAAATGCGTTTATTCTGTTTGCGATAATTATGTTGTGGACACCACCGCATTTTTGGGCGCTGGCCTTATACAAACGTAGTGATTATGCCTCTGCTGGCATACCAATGATGCCGGTGGTCAAAGGCGCGAAAAGCACAAGGTTACAGATTTTTATTTATGCAATTTTGCTAACTGCAACAGTTTCATTGCCGGTGTTTACTGGCCTTGGCGGCGTGGTTTATGCAATTACCGCCATCATAAGTGGGGCGATGTTTTTATTGCTTTCTTATCGGGTTTTATCGTCCAGAGCTGGCGATGATCCCGGTGATGCTAAGGCTGATCTTTATGCAGTTAAAAGGGGTGACAAGGCGGCGCGTAATTTATTTGCGTTCTCGATCATTTATTTATTTGTAATATTTGCAGCATTATTGGTTGAACATGGCTTTGGTGCTTACGTTTCATTACCATTTGCAATTTTTCAAGGAGCTTTATAATGAGTGAAGGTATCACATTAACTCCAGCGCAGGAAAAGGCTCGTAAGCTTCGATCCTTGGCAATCGCATTTGGTTTGTTTGGCTTTGTAGCGGTGGTTTTTACTGTCACCGTTTATCGTAAAATGCAGGAGCTTGGTATTGATGCAGTCAGCTAAGCCGGCACCCCAAAACAACAACCGAAAAGTATTGATTTACTTAAGTGCGATTGTGCTAGGAATGACTGCATTGGCCTATGCATCTGTGCCTTTGTATAAGCTGTTTTGTCAGGTTACTGGTTTTGGCGGAACGCCTAAGATATCTAACATTGCTGCCGACGAAGTATTGGAACGGCAAGTAACGGTTCGTTTTGATGCCAATGTTGATCGTAAACTAGCGTGGAAGTTCAAACCCACGCAATTGACCCAAGTATCATTTGTTGGCGAGAGTGTCCTGGCTAGTTATCAGGCGACGAATATTTCTGATCAGCCGATTGCTGGAACTGCAACATTTAATGTTGCTCCGGCCAAGGCTGCGCCATACTTTGTTAAGCTGGATTGTTTTTGTTTTACCGAGCAAGTGTTACAGCCCGGCGAAACCATGAACATGCCGGTTTTGT
>JAKITZ010000067.1 GCA_021647805.1 Robiginitomaculum sp. | reverse complement strand
TTTTCTTATGGATATACCGTCTGCATGCAGACGGTATATCTCTATCCGCTCGTCAAGGCTGAGCTGCCTGTATGTTTTTCCCATTGCAACATCTTTCTAGCAAAGTGTTGCACTTGTGTCGTGAGTTTAGAGGGGTATTTTTGGGGGTATAATTCAAAACACCCCTTGGGTTGGGAGTATGCAATCGCGTTAACAGATGCCAAGCTACGGGCGTTAAAACCTCGAAAGAAGCCCTATAAGGTAGCGGATTTTGATGGTCTTTATGTCAATGTAACGGTTAGGGGCGGAAAACTTTGGCGGTTCAAGTACCGGTTTGCCGAAATTGAAAGACTGCTTTCATTCGGCGCGTACCATTTTTACTTACCTAACGATCATCACAGAGTTTTCGGCACGCTGTAATACCTCGTAAGCTACCGAGGTTTGAAAAAAGCGTCGTAGACCTTTTACCGATGTATCAGCCAATACAATCAATGAATATTTTCTACCCTGTTCAAGAATTTTCTCTACAGGGTTACCAATTTCCACAGAGTCACTAACTACTTGCATTCCCGCTGCCTCAATTGCAGCTTTGGCGCGGGCGACTACACCCAATGCTATGGGAAGCTCATCGTCGGTTTCGGCAACTGAATATAGATAAATTGGGCAGTGACAACGAACCGCTATTTTTGCGTCTTTAACTGCAGCCTCAATTGCTTTGTCGGTAAAATCAACACACATAAAATGGCCGTGTTCTTGTTCTAGCTCTCTGGCGACTAGAACCGGAGTAGGGGATTGGCTAACTACGGCCATTGTGGTTGCAGGCTTGATCTTTCCTGCTCCCATTTCTTCTTCGGAGCACATGCCAATAATTGTTATATCATATTCGCCAATTTCAATTTCATCAAGAATTCCCCGTTCAACTGAAGGTGAGACCATCATCTCAAGAGTGATTTTTGCGCCATCTTCATTGGTGTAAATGATTGAGTTGTCGCCTAGTTTATCACCGCGTACATCGGTATGGACGACTTGTTCTTTCCAGCTATCTTCCATAAATCCCATTTCCACCAACATATCACGGCCACGCTTTAAGGCGCGCATTCCGGGAAGTTCATGACCCCAGTTAAGCATATTTTCACGAGCTATATCCATCTGCAAGCCGCCGCTACCTAATCCTTGATCAAGCGGACGAACAAACAACAAAGTAAGATCAGCGGTATGATCAGCCCCCATGCGAACCGCATAACGCAAGCCGGAATACGAACTTTCGGAGCCGTCAATACATACCAGTATTTGGAATTGTTTTTCGTTGGACATCAAAACACCTATCTTTCTATAGACCGATCATTGGCCAGTATAAGGCGGCAAAAAGTAATAAGATAATAGTCGACATAATTACCATTTTATAGCCTACTTTTAGAAAATCTGTAGTCTTTAAGTAACCGGATGCGTAAACAATCGTGCATGCCGGTGTGCCAATCACGGTAAGGTATGCAAATGCTGAAGAAATCGAGGTGACAAATCCGACCACCAGTTCACTCGATCCGGTGCTGTGTGCTAAGTCTAATGTAATCGGCCCTAAAACAGCAACTGCGGCACCATTGGACATGGTATTGGTTACCAAGGTTGTCAGTATGGACACTGAGGCTAAGAATGGAATTCCGCTTTCCATAGACTCAGGTAATACTTTCAAGAAACTATCGGCCAGCCACATGGCAGCACCGGTGTCTTTCATCTCTATGCCAAGCGAAATTGCTGCTGCATATAGCCATACCACCCCCCAGTTTACACCAGAGTTCAAGTCTTCCCATCTTACCAGCCCAAAGATCATAAAAGCTGTTCCACCCATTAAGGCAATCATGCCTAAACCAATGGCTCCCGAAAAGAAAATCCAGCCAAGTACGGTAATGAAGAATAAACCGATGGTTAGAAAGTGAGAGGGCTGCATAGGGCCTTCAATCTCGATTTGCGAGCGCAATTTAACCACTGCGCGGGTTAGGTGCTTGTATTCTGGTTTGAATGTCGAGAATAAAATTATAATCACAAATGGTAATTGTGCCAGAAAAACAGGATACGAAACTATTACCCATTTTACATAATCAACCAAAAATTTGGCAGTGTTGGGGTCATTCGGGTCATAGAAAAACTCTTTCCAATAACCGACCATAATAGCATTGCGCGCTCCGCCTGATGGCGTACCTATTCCGGCGATGGAGCTACCATAGGCAATGGAAAACAACAGTACTGCTGCTAAGTTTCGTACTTTTTTTGGGTCATCGGATGTTAGAGTAATAAGCGTAAGCGCCACCGGAAGCATCATTGCCGCAACGGTATGCTCACCGATAACTGAGGCCAATAAACCTGAAACAACGGCAATACCAATTGCTATATTGCGGGTTTTTGTTCCAGACATTCTAACGATCATATAGGCTAAGCGTTTGTCTAGTTTTTGCTTAACCACCGCCACGGCAAGCATTAATGAGCCGATAATAAACAATACTGAATCGCTCATCAAAGATTGGGCAACGTCACTTGAGTTTCGCCCCAATAACAAAACTTGCGAAACTATGATCATAAAGGCGACCGCAGGTAATGGTATTGGTTCAGTTACAAACAAAACCACTGCGACCACTGAAATCACCAGAACCAATTGCCCTTCGCGGGATAATCCTTCGGGGGTTGGTGCAAGGTAGAAGGCTGCTCCAACGATTATGGCAAATAAGAGCCATTTTTTCTCACGCAAAAAAAGCACAATACTTCGCAACACTGGCGTACCAGATTGGCGAATATTTGCGCGCATTTTATTATCCAATCGATATGGTCAGTAATTCACCATCATACACAAAACCTATGGCCAGTTAGTTAAGGACTGGGTGGTTTTGATTTGACAGTAATATTGACAGTAATATTTGCCAAAATTTAGAAATGCCGACATTGATTTATATGTAGGCGTACTTTTGTATATGCTAATATACGATGCTATGCAATATTGAAATGGTATTCAATTTCTTAATCAATCGGTTTTTTGTGTATACGCTTCAGAAGTCCGGAAAATGTCATCAATATTTGATCTTGGGTGAATAGCTCTCCACGGACAAAAACCATTCCCGATTTAGTGGCGCGCGTGACCTTACCTGTTGCTTCAATCCATTGGTTAGGCCAGCCCGGATAAATAAATTCATTATTCATCGTCACCGTTACGCCAAAACTTCCCTTAAACTCTTTGTGGGCGATTGCGAACATGGCGCCATCAGCAAATGTCATTAACATGCCGCCATGAATTGCTCCGCCGCCATTACAATGTTTTTGCTCGGCAAAAAACCGTATTAGTCCTTGTCCTTTCGGAGGATCATAAGTTTCGTGAATAAATAATGGTCCATTTCTATGCTCGAACCGGTCTTCTTGTGACCATTGTTTATATCCTTTTGGCGGGAGTTGTTTTTTATTGCTCATAGTTCGAATTACCTGTTTATTTGGGAGGGACTTACTATTGAATAGAGTTTGGCAAAAGCAAATCGTCAACATGTTTTTGGCAAATAATATTACCAATCGTTCATTTTAACGATTTGCCAGATGGCTTGATTCTGATCAATTTCTTGTGCGGGCATATCATTATAAATATAGTAATTAATTCTCCACCTTCACTTGCAATTCATTCGCATTATCAATACAAATCAGTTAATTCAAATATAATCGAGTCAAAAATGAACATCAAAAATTATTTACCATTGTTTGCAATTATAATTATTGCCGGCTGTGCGAGTGTAAATTCATCGCAAACTGTCGAAAAAAGTAACAGTAATGTTGCGTATACTGACCCACAATACGGCGTGTTATTGATGGCGCATGGTGGGACAGCTGTTTGGAATGCGAGCGTTGTTTCTGCGATCAAGCCGCTTCAGGATTATTACCCTATTGAAATTGCATTTGGCATGGCTGATGCTAATTCAATTCAAGAAGCCGTTACTAGGTTAGAAACCAAAGGTGTGAGCAAAATCGGTGTAGTTCGGTTGTTTATTTCTGGGGAAAGTTGGTATCAACGCACAGAAAAAATACTTGGTCTTCGCGAAGGCGCTCCGCAATTTGTAGATCATTCCACTCATGATATGGGCGATATGGTGCAAATGCCGAATGGCCACAAAATGGGTTTTTGGAAGATCAAGGCAATTTCCAAGTTTGCGATGAGTAAAGAGGGTTTGGGAAATTCTGAACTAATGGATGTTGTTCTTGAGGTAAGAGCCGAGGGGCTTAGCCAAAACCCGGCGGATGAAGATGTGTTGATACTGGCGCACGGCCCCGGTGATGATGAAGAAAATCAGCGCTGGATTGCGGCTATTTCAGAGCGCACAAGCCTAATTGATTCTACATTCCCGTTTCGTCGGGTGCAGGTTATGACGTTACGTGAGGACTGGAGAGCAAAACGTGTTATGGCATCAAAAGAAATTCGCCATTTCGTTAAAAGAGCAGAACAAGAGGGCGGTATTGCCATTGTAATTCCATTTAGAGTGCAAGGGTTTGGTCCGTATGCAAAGGTCTTGGACGGTTTGAACTATGTTTCTGATGAAAAAGGTTTATTACCACATGCCAATGTCACCGCATGGATCGAGAATCAAGCAGACGCTCTACAGTCTAGCGGATTTATTATTACCGAATAAATAAAGGCTTGCGAACTATTTAAGCCGCAAGCCTTTGTTGTTTTGGTCTAAATTTGATTATCTGTTTTTCAGATAGTCTAGCATTGTATTAGCATCTGAAACTTCAAACGGGTCGCTTTGGCAGTTGTCAGAAAAACCATCTTCCGCAAATAGTTTTTTGATCTGACCATTTTCCACATACATGGAATAACGCCAGCTACGAGCGCCAAAGCCGACATTGGACTTGTCTACTAGCATGCCCATTTTTCTAGTGAACTCACCGCTGCCATCAGGAAGCATGAATACTTTTTCCACGCCTAGGCTTTTGCCCCATTGGTACATGCAAAACGCATCGTTCACAGAAAGGCAGATAACAGTATCAACGCCTTGAGCTTTAAGTTTATCAAAGGCAGCCTCATAGCCTGGCACGTGGGTGCTAGAGCATGTAGGTGTGAAAGCGCCGGGTAGGGCGAACAACACTACATTCTTGTCTTTGAAAATTTCGTCACTAGTTAGCTCTTTCCACTCAAAAGGATTGTCGCCCTCAATAGCGTCATTACGAACTCTGGTTTTGAAAGTTACATTAGGTACTTGATTGTTAATCATGGTTTTCTCCGAATTGATTGTGGGCTTGGTGGAAATGAATTTTATCAACTTGTCAACATGGCACGTAACATCCATGCGGTTTTTTCATGCACTTGCATTCTTTGGATTAGCAAATCCGTACTGACTTCATCGCCGGCAGCAGATGTTATTTCAACAGTTTCTCTGGCAATACGAACCACAGTATCTTGGTCATCTGCCAGTTGTTTAATCATTTGCCGGGCGGTTGGAACGCCGTCGGCTTCCTCAATGGAAGATAATGCTGAAAACTGAGCGTATGACCCAGGTGCCGGTTCGCCTAATGCTCTAATGCGCTCGGCAATCTCATCAACAGCTAATGCCAACTCGGTGTATTGTTCCTCAAACATTTGGTGCAGGGTGTTGAACATTGGCCCGGTTACGTTCCAGTGAAAGTTATGAGTTTTCAAGTACAAAGTGTATGTGTCTGCCAGTAACAGTGAGATTTTGTTGGCAATTGCTTTTCTATCTTTAGTAGTCAATCCGTTTTTCATAATTACCTCATTAATGTGGCTAATATACTAAAAACATTGAATTAAACTGTATTTTTAGTATATTTTATTTTCTGGATCCATCAACTTATCCAAAAACCGGTTCCCACTTTTTGGGTCGATGGAGTGTAATATTATTTGGTATATTATCACACCTTGTTATTAGCAGTGTAAAACGATATATAACGAATAAACTATTCGGAAAAAACGATTATGCGGCAATTACCAACAATAAAACAAATGCAGTATTTCTTAGCATTGGCAGACACGTTGCACTTTGGTGAGGCGGCAAAGAAATGCTTTGTTACTCAATCAACCCTTAGCGCTGGAATTCGTGATCTGGAGATAGCGCTAAACTTGCAAATAGCCGAACGCACTAAAAGGTCTGTTCGATTGACGTCTGCTGGTCGTGATGTTGTCGAGCGTTCACGGGTGATAATTTTACAAACAACTGAAATGTTAGAGGCCGCGTCGGTAGGGCGAGAATTACTTTGCGGGAAAATGCATCTTGGGATAATTCCGACTATTGCACCGTTTTTGTTACCAGTTGCGTTACCAGTTATCCGTAATAAATTCCCTTCACTAGAGTTGGTGTTGATCGAAGACGAAAGTGCAAATATTGTTGGCGGTCTACAAAAAGGTGATCTTGACGCTATCGTTTATGCTTTACCTTATCCTACTGTTGGCTTGCAAAGTATGGATTTGTTTGAAGATGAGTTTTATTTGACCATTCCTTCAAATCATAAACTAGCCAAGAGAAAATCTGTTCAACTTTCGGATTTTGCCGATGAGGAAATGCTATTATTAAATCATGGCCATTGTTTGCGTGATCATGCTCTGGCTGTGTGTTCTTCGATTGGTCATGAGCAGGCAAGAAGTTTTGATGGCACGAGCTTGCACACTATAGTGCAAATGGTCGCCGGTGGGATAGGCGTTACCTTGTTGCCGCAAATGGCTGTTAAGTCCGGTATTGCCCGCCATGCCGATTTGACAACAATCCCTGTAAATAATTCTGTTCAGGCTCGTACAATCGCCCTTGCTTGGCGCAAAACATCTCCACGGTCTGAGGATTTTACTGAACTTGGTTCTTTATTGGCAAATTCGATGACCGCTTAGAGCCAGGGCAAGCCTATGGCTGTTACTGGCCGCTTCTATGACAGGCAAAACACCTGGCGACGGCTTAATTTACTTAATGGCTACCGGCGTCAGTGTGAACCCCAGCTTGTTTACCGCCATCATCACCGAGGTCGCCGACTAAAGCCGGGAAACCCATGCCCCCTGACTTACTGCACCTCCACGTCTTCGATGCGGGTGTCTTGCACGCCCCATATTTCCAGGTGGGTTTGTGGGTTAGTGGCGACCAGAGCGATGGAGCGTTTTGGCTCGAAAACGCCGACTATTATGGCGGTTTCCGTCTGGGTTAGAAAGTTTCCAGGATCGGTGGTAGGGGCAAGGGTGAATGGCAGGACTGTTTCGCCATAGTTTAGTTCGGCCACGCCATCAGCGGTAACGTACAACACCCCTGGAGTTTGATGTTGAAACGGGCTGGTGACAGTGCGAACGGTAACTGCCCAACGGCCCAAAGGTAACTCGCCAGCAACGGCAATCGGGGCATCAGCCGGGGCAGCGACCGTAACTGCGGCGCTGGTGACGGAACGAACTGTGCCGGCGGCGTCTGTAAAGCGTAAAAACACCCGGGCATTGGCCGGGTCAAGCGCGATACCGCCGGTCGATTGATCCGTGACAAACACGGCAAAGAAGCTGGGAACCGAGCCAATGGTGTCGGTGATGCTGGTGGCCAGCGGTGTGACACAGACGGAAACAGAATTCGTCTCGCAGATCTGTAGCAATAACGGCAGGGCAGCTGCACCGGTATCTACGGATGTGGTAATGGTGGCATCGTCTGAGACCTCAGTATCGCCGGCACCAATATTAATCACAGAAACGGTCATGAAGCTCGCCCCGCCCGAAGGTATCGAAATAATACCATCGCCAGAGGGCGTGGCATTAATTGACAGAATATCCGGGCCCGCCACTGTGTCCACCGAGAGAAATACCGTGTTGACACCGGGGATGGCGCCAACATTGGCATTGTCGCACATAAAGTCCGGGAAGACATCTTCACCGGTGCTGACAGCGGTTGGGGTAAAGGCCAGTACAAAGGAACGGATTTCATTGCCAGGGATGTCAAACAGCTGTTCTGGAGCGCCAACCGGAGCATTGGTGGCATCGGTTGGTTGATAACTTAATGTCACTGGTGCCGCACCGGGAATGACAACCCGGCAATTACGCGCCGTACCCGCCGTGGCATTGATCACCGAAGCAAACACCGTGATGGCTGGCCCACCAATAAACCCGGAACGAGCCGAAGGCAGCACGGACGAGAACAATACTGGTGCGATCACCTCGCCAACGCCGCTAATGTTAAAGTTATACGGGTTTTCGTCGGCGTCATTATTGGCAATGCTGACACTGGCTGTTCGTACACCAGACGCCCGGGGAACAAAAGCGATGGCGAAAGTGTTGGTGCCGCCCGGGAAGATAAAGGGTATGTCCAGATCAATTAATAGTATAAAATCAGCGGCATTGGCACCGGTAATGCTAACCCGTGGGGTGCCGGTCAGGTTCAATGCCTCATCACCGAAATTGGTAATGGTAAATATACTGACATTGGGTGATTCAGACAAAGCAACAGCACCAAAGTCCGTATCATCAGCAACTGCCGGCGTGACATCGCCATCGGCGATTGAAACCCCATTGCCAGCAATGGCTATCTCCGGCGTTAGTATTGAAAAACTATCGGCACGAATGGCAGAGCCACTGACATCGCCGCCATTTTGGTGAAAATCCTGCCAGGTAATGACGAAATCACCATTGCCAAGTCCGGCAATGCTGGGATCAAGCTGAGCATTTGGAGTCGTGGTATTGACCAAAAACTCGTCCCCTTGTGCCACGCCATTGGCATCATACCGTTGGGCGCGGACGGCAAGGCCACTGGTATCGTCCGTGAGTTGACTGAAATCTTGCCAAGTAATGACAAAGCCACCACCAACAAGCCCGGCAATACTGGGGTTAAACTGATCGCTCGCCGTAGTGGTATTGACCAGAAACTCAGGGTCTTGCGCGATGCCATTGGCAGCATAGCGCTGGGCGCGGACGGCAGAATTATCAGTGTCGCCCATGCTTTCACTGTTATCCGTCCAAGTGATGACAAAACCACCATTTTCAAGTCCAGCAATGCTAGGAGCTTGCTGACTACCTGTTGTCGCGGTATTGACCAAAAATTCATTTCCTTGCGTCATGCTATTGGCATTATAACGCTGGGCGCGGATGCCTTGGTTACTGGCATCACCACCCATTTGACTATTATCAGCCCAGACAATGACAAAATCATCATTGCTAAGTTTAGTAATGCTGGGATCAAGCTGATCGTTTGTCGTAATGGTATTGACCAAAAACTCGCCCCCTGATGCGACGTCATTGGCATTATACTGCCGAGCACGGATGGCCGAGCCACTGGTATCACCCCCGGTTGCACTCAAATCCATCCAGGTAATGACAAAGCTACCATTGCTAAGCCCGGCAATGCTGGGCAGGTACTGTCCGTTTGTTATGGTGGTATTGACCAGAAACTCACCCCCTTGCGTCACGCCATTGGCGTCATAACGCTGGGCACGGATGGCAGAGCTACTGATATCATTCCCGGTTTGACTATTATCCTGCCAAGTAATAACAAAACCACCATTACCAAGCCCGGCAATGCTGGGCTCGTCCTGATTGTTTGGCACAGTCGTATTGACCAGAAGCTCGCCCCCTTGCGCCACGCCATTGGTGTTATACCTCTGGGCGCGGACGGCGTCACTGGTATCACTATTATCCGTCCAGGTAATGACAAAGTCACCATTACTAAGGCTGGCAATGCTGGGCTCATCCTGAGCTCTTGCCGTAGTGGTGTTGACCAGAAATTCGCCTCCCTGCGCCACGCCATTGGCATCATATCGTTGGGCGCGGATGGCAGAGTTGCTGGTATCATTCCCGGTTTGACTATTATTATCTACCCAGGTAATGACAAAACCACCATTGCCAAGACCCGCAATATTCGGTCTCACCTGAGGGCTTGTCGTAGTGGTATTGACCAGAAATTCGGCCCCTTGAGCCAGGCCATTGGCATCATAACGCTGGGCACGGATGTCACTGGAATTACCCTCCCAGCTAATGACGAAACCGCCATTTCCAAGCCCGGTAATGCTGGGGACTCTTCGCCCGCCTGTAGTGGTGCTATTGACCATAAACTCGGCCCCTTGCGCCACGCCATTGGCATCATAACGCTGGGCGTGGACGTCGCTATTGATAACGCTATTATCACTCCAGGTAATGACAAAACCACCATTGCTAAGCTTGGCAATACTCGGTCTAATCGGAAAACCTAGAACGCTTATCGCATTCGTACTGACCAGAAATTCGATTCCTTGCGCCACACCATTGGCATTATACCTCTGAGCACTAAGACTAGATGAACCTCCCCAGGTAATGACAAAATCACCATTGCTAAGCTCGGCAATATCGGGTTCTTGCTGACTACCTGCCGTAGTAGTATTGACCAGAAATTCGCCCCCTGGTGCGGCGTCATTGGCATTTTGAAAAATATCGGCACGGATGGCAAAGCTATTGAGATCGCCCCCGGTTCGACTAAGATCCCGCCAGGTAATGACAAAACTACCGTTGCTAAAGCTTGCAATGTCCGGTTCATCCTGAGCGTTTGCCGTCGTGCTATTGACCAAGAACTCGGGCCCTTGCTCTACACCATTGGCATTATACTGCCGGGCGCGGATGGCAAAACTATCGGTATCAGCTCCGGTTCGACTATTATCCGTCCAGGTAATGACAAAATCACCATTGCTAAGCCCGGCAATTCTGGGAAAACTCTGCCCGCCTGTAGTGATGCTATTGACCAGAAACTCTGGCCCTTGCGTCACGCCATTGGCATCATAACGCCGGGCGCGGATGTCAGAGCTGCTGG
>JAKITZ010000066.1 GCA_021647805.1 Robiginitomaculum sp. | reverse complement strand
GCAAAACTGGCTGCCGCTGAAGCTAAAGAAGCAGCCAAAGGAGAAGCCATCGCTGCAAAAGAAGCAGCCAAAGTAGAAAAAGAAGTTGCTAAGGAAGCTCCAAAAGAAGAAGCAAAAGCTGAAGAAGCGCCTGCTGCTGAAACTCCTAAAGAAGAAAATAAATCTGACGATAAGTCAGATAGCTAAAGGGTAAGCGGGGATTTGCAATTATGACTGTAACCCCGCAAACCATTTTTGTTGCTGCAATTACCGGAGCATTTGGTGCCAAAGGCGAGATCAAGATCAAGTCTTTTACCGATGACCCGGCGGCCTGTTTAGCTTACGCGCCATTTGTTGATGAACAAGGTCAGGTTATCCTTAAAATCAACAAGTGGCGTGAGGTTAAAGGCGGGTTTGCGGTGCGTAGTCCCGGTATTCAATATCGTGATCAGGCAGAAAGCTTGCGCGGCACAAAACTATATTGCCTGCGGACAAAATTTCCTGTTCCCGATGATGACGAGTTTTATCATTCTGATCTGGTGGGGCTAAAGGTAGTTTCAACGGACGGACAGCCATTGGGTAAAATCGAAGCGTTGCATAATTTTGGCGCATCTGATTTGCTGGAAATTTGCGATACACCAAATGTGGTGGGCAGTTGGACATTACCGTTTAATTTGGCGCATGTGCCAAAGGTCGATATTGCTGCTGGCCAAGTCACTTTGGCCGATTGGCAGGGTTTTTTGCCTGAAGAAAAACAGGTCAAAAAACCGGTTAAGAAAAATGACTGAACTGTTCACCGCAACTGTATTAACTCTGTACCCAGATGCCTTTCCCGGCGTGCTTGATACGTCAATTATTGGGCGGGCATTAAAAACGAAAAAATGGCAACTAGAAACACTGGACATTCGGGAGTTTTCCGATCATAAGCACGCCTCCGTTGACGACACGACGGCTGGTGGCGGCCCCGGAATGGTGCTGCGCCCCGATGTGGCGGCAAAGGCGATTGATTCTGTTGTGCGTAATGAGCGCCCGCTGATCAACCTTAGCCCCCGTGGCAAGCCGCTAACCCAAGCCCGCGTGCATGAGTTGGCAAATGGCCCGGGTGTTGTACTGTTTTGCAGCCGGTTTGAGGGTTTAGATCAACGGGTTATCGATGCCTATGAGATGGAAGAGATTAGTATTGGCGATTATGTTCTCGCCGGTGGAGAAGTGGCAGCGCAAGTCCTCATTGAGGCTTGCGTGCGATTGATCCCCGGAGTTTTAGGAGCAAAAGAGTCGATTAAGAATGAGAGTTTTGAACAGGGATTGCTTGAATATCCACATTATACCCGCCCGCGGGTGTGGAATGGACAAGAAATACCAAAAGTCTTGCTAAGTGGTGATCATCAGCGTATAGCCCGCTGGCGCCATGAAGCGGCAAAGAATTTAACCAAGAACGTGCGACCTGATCTGCTGGATCAGGAACCGGACGAGGAGATAAAATGATGAACATCATTGAAGCAGTTGAACAAGAAGAAGTTACCCGTTTAGCCGGTGACAAAAACCACCCGGATTTTTCACCTGGCGATACTATTCGCGTCATGGTACGGATCGTTGAGGGCGAGCGCGAGCGTTTGCAAGCATTTGAAGGTGTGTGCATTGCCCGTCAAGGCGGCGGCCTAAATCAGAGCTTTACAGTTCGCAAATTGTCATTTGGCGAAGGTGTCGAGCGGGTGTTTCCGCTTTATAGCCCGAACGTCGATAGCATCGAGATCAAACGCAAAGGTAAAGTACGCCGTGCGAAACTTTATTACCTACGCGGTCTAACCGGTAAGGCTGCTCGGATCACCGAGCGCACCAGCGGTCGGGGCATGGTCGAAGCCAGAGCAAGACGCGCCAAGAAAAAAGGCAAATAATCCTTAATTGGAAATTATGACTAACTACAAACGCCTCGGACTTTCCGGGGCGTTTTTTGTTTAAGCATACTCAAAACACTGAGTTAAACAGTATTTTGAGTATGCTTAATCTTCTTGATCCATCTACCCAAAAACCGGTAACCACTTTTTGGGTAGATGGAGTATGATTTAGAATAAACTTCCCTGATCGGGTTCGGTAGGTTTTGGTTTTTTAATTACGCGTTTAGCAATAGTTTTATCGCCACCGATTATTGCTGTTTTCTTGCCATCAATAAATTCCAAGGATACCTGTTGGTAATCAGTTAAGCTGTTCGCACGGGTTATCAATTTGCCGCTCAAATCTTGCACCAAAGCAAACCCACGTCCCAAAACCGATTTATGTGACAAGGCTGATAATAACTTTACCGACGCGATTAAGTGTTCTTCTCGTCTTTTTACTCCCCTCAACATTGCCGGTGATAATCGTGAACTTACACCTAAAAGCGATTGCTGTAATTGGCCAATGTTTTGCAACAATGTTTTGGCTCGTAAGCCGGAGCTTGCTTTCAGTATTTCTTTTCGTCGGTTAATATCTCGTTTTATGGCTGGTAATAATCGCCCGCTCAAAGAGGATACTCTTTGTTTCCGCTGCTCGATGGAATTAAGCAGAACATTTGCCCGCAGGCCGGAGCCAGCCTGTGTAAGAGCGATTTTCGCCAGATCAATTCGCTTGCCTAATCCGGAACTTAATCGCTCTACGGCATAATCAAATCTTTGGGCGGCAATGCTTAGTAAATCCTCAAGGTTCGGTAAGCCCCTCTTGGCAGATGTTAAAGCCATGTCTTTTGCTTCGAGCAATCGACGCAAACCGGAGCGCATCCGCAAGCCGTTATCGTCCAAGCTGGCGGCCAGATCAGCTCGCACCGGTACGGCCATCTCGGCAGCTCCGGTGGGGGTTGGCGCGCGCATGTCGGCCACCAGATCAAGCAATGTCCAATCGCTTTCATGGCCAATAGCAGAAATAATCGGAATTGAGCAATTATAAGCCGCCCGCACTACCTGTTCTTCGTTAAATGACCATAGGTCTTCGACCGAGCCGCCACCACGGGCAATGATCAATAAATCCGGCTTTGGCACAGCATCACTGGCCTTGATATTATTAAAGCCTTCTATGGCGGCAGTGATTTGCGCGGCGGCTTTGTCGCCTTGTACCAATACCGGCCACAATAATACATGGCGCGGAAACCGGTCTTGCAAACGGTGGAGTATATCTTTGATCACCGCCCCTGTTGGTGAGGTAACAACCCCGATAACTTCTGGCAGATACGGCAATGATTGCTTTTTATCTTCGGCGAACAATCCTTCCTTGGTGAGCTTTTTGCGGCGCTCCTCTAGTAAAGCCATTAATGCACCAGCGCCGGCTGGCTCCAGCTTCGAGATCACTAATTGGTATTGCGAACGCCCGGGATAGGTGGTTAGTTTGCCCTCGGCAATTACTTCAAGCCCTTCTTCGGGGCGAAATGACAGCCGGCCAGCCACCCCTTTCCAGACGATCGACGAGATCACCGCTTTGTCGTCTTTAAGATCCATATAGACATGACCAGACCTAGCAATAGTTACGCGACCCAACTCGCCGCGCACTCTGACATGGCCATAAGTGTCCTCTACGGTACGTTTTAACGCGCCGGCTAATTCGGAAACTGTAAATTCATGAGCATTGCTATCGGTCATTGCAAACGAATCTAGTATGACAGATCAAGTTGGCAAGTGGACAAGGTGAATTTAATGAAAATAATGTTGGTTGGCACCGGTGGCCGTGAACATGCACTGGCTTGGAAAATGGCGCAAAGCCCGTTATTGGCCGAATTAGTCCTGGCTCCGGGAAATGATGCCATGGAAAAACTAGCCAGCAATAATTTAGCCATATCCCGTCAGCCAGAAACATCCGCCGATGATGTAGAGGCATTGGTGGAGCTGGCAAAATCCTGCAAGCCGGATCTGGTGGTGATCGGCCCAGAAAATGCGCTAGCTGGCGGCTTGGCAGATAAGTTAAATGATCTCGGCATAAATGTATTTGGTCCCAACGCCGCCGCTGCCCGTCTTGAGTCCTCCAAAGCATTTACCAAAGACTTTTGCCAACGACACAATATACCGGCGGCTAGATCAAAAACCGTATCCAGCGAAAATGAGGCCAATGACTACCTTGAAACCTTGAGCGCACCTTATGTTCTAAAAGCAGATGGCTTGGCTGCTGGCAAAGGCGTGGTGATAACCGAAGACCTGATTGAGGCCAAAGCCAGCGCAAAACAAATGCTGGACGGGCAGTTCGGGGAGGCATCAAGTAAACTGGTGATAGAAGAGTTTCTTACCGGCGAGGAAGCCAGCTTGTTTGTATTGTGTGATGGAAAAACCGCAGTGCCAATGGTGGGGGCACAGGATCACAAACGCGCTTTTGATGGCGATACTGGCCCCAATACCGGTGGCATGGGTTGTTACTCACCAGCACCGATACTTGATGATGAAATGACCGACAAAGTGATGCAGCAAATTGTAAAACCAACTCTGGCTGGTATGGTTGAGCAAGGCACACCATTTAGCGGCGTTTTATATGCTGGCCTAATGATAGACAATAATCAACCAAAGCTTATCGAGTATAATGTCAGGTTTGGTGATCCGGAATGTCAGGTTCTAATGTTACGGCTGCAAAGTGATTTGATACCGGCACTAATGGCTTGTGCCACAGAAGGCTTGGCGACAATGGAGCCATTATCTTGGGATCAACGTTCTGCGGCTTGTGTTGTAATGGCAGCCAATGGCTATCCCAGAACTGTTTCAAAGGGGTCAATAATAACCGGCATTGAACAAGCTTCAATCTCACCGGCAGTGAAAGTGTTTCATGCCGGAACCAAAATATCCGTAAACGGTGAAGTATCAGCCAATGGCGGGCGGGTTTTGAATATTGCCGCCAGTGGTGAAGACTTGTCCCAAGCTGTGGCAAATTGCTATGCTGGTGTAGAACAGGTCAATTGGAGCCAAGGTTTTTATCGCCGAGATATTGGTTGGCGAGCTTTAGGCAAATGATTTATTCATGCCAATAACACGCCTAATATCATTAAAATAAATAGGCCGATTATTAATACTACCATATACACAGTATCAAGTATTGCGGTTCGCAAAATGGCCGTTGGCCAAGTGCATTGGTAAACTTTGCGGTGAATTTGCACGAGATAATAATTGCTATAGCCAATCAATAAAATGCTTGGAAGCAAGGAGTTTATTAAGCCCTCAAATAAAATTAAAACTGTCAAAGAAAAAAACAAGAATGCATGAAAATGCAAAGCAACAATCATGTGGTCATAAAAGTACAATTTTTTACGCCAAAAAAACATCAAAGCCAGTAACAGCCCATACACAGGAACCAAGGCAAAAACCAATCTAGGCGCCCAACGCACCATAGCTTTTTGAGAAGGCGCAGGATCGTTAACCACTGCAGCTATTTTGGTTATTAAAAATGTACGTGTAGCAAAATTAAGCCATGTGGGCGGGTTATTAGGTATAAAATCGGTGTTCGCCATATCAATATTACCGGGAATTATGGCGGCAATATTTTGCAAAGAAACATCACTGTTTTTGATAGCATGGTCGAGTATTATTTGTTTGCATGTTGGGGTTAAGCGTTCTGGAACAAGCATGTCGCTTAAATGACAGATAGCTTGCACCCTTTCCTCTTCGCTAGAAGTTACATAGACAATACTATGCTCATCTTCAGTGTTGCTGCTGAATAGAGCGAACAGCAAGAAAAACAAAATTGAGGCTAATAGAAACAGTTTGAACGGCTGGATATATGGCTCTCGAGTGCCACGTAAATAAGCATTAGTTACCTCGCCCGGGCGTAACATCAATGGTGGGATTGTTTTCCAAATTCGGCCATCAACGCCAAATAAACCGTCAAATATATCTGCAAACAAAAACCATATTGGTCGGTGGTATTCGTCCGAAACTTGTCCGCAAACATGGCAATATCGGCCTTGTAACTTGGCTAGGCAAGACGAGCATTCGTCTCTAGCAGTAGGCGATTGAAATTCAGTACCAAGGTCTTTGTTGGCAGGTTCTTTTATTTCATCTGTCATATCCACCCCCGCAATGCAGGGGTGGATAGTAAAACAGTATCAGAACCGTAACAAGCTATTGGTATTTACCGCAATTATTCAGCAAAACACAAATATCTAGAACGATGTAGATGAACAATATTATCGACCCAGCCGGTTACTTTCGGATTGACCAAGGCTCTGTTCACCAAATACCACATCGGAACAATCGGTGCCTCATCAAGCATCATTTGCTCAGCTCGCATCATCATATCCGCGCGTTTGACCATATCCATTTCACGATTAGCAGCTTCCATAAGCGCATCATATTCCGGGTTGGAGTATTTGGAATAATTCATCGCTCCAGCCTTAGTTTCCATAAGGTAAAGGAAATTGCTGGCATCATTAAAATCAGCAATCCACCCACCGTCGCTAACCGAAAAATCACCGGATCGCTGATTCGCGTATAAAATTTGCGTCTCGATTTGGGCAATAGTTACATTGACCCAAGGAGCAATGCTATTCCAGTCACTTTGCACACTTGGCGCAGCGGCTGGATTATCGCCAGTCGAGCGGTGAGTGTACTCGAATTGCAATGGGTTCTCAGGGCCATATCCGGCCTCTATCAATAACTCTTTTGCCTTAGCTTTACGTTCGTCAAAACTCAAACTTGCCCAATTGGAAATGGCTCCTTGGGGATAATTGCCAATACCAGGAGGCACAAAAGAATATGCAGGAATATAGCCGGACTTAATCACGCTCTTGGTGATGTGATCACGATCAAGAGACATAGATAAAGCGACCCGTACACGTTTGTCATCAAATGGAGGTTTGGTCGTGTTGAATGAAAAATAAGTGGTTCCAAGATAAGGGTGTACCCGTACATAGCCGGGCAATTCCTTGTTCAAGAAATCCATTTTGCGCCCAGGAAAATCATTGTTTGCATCCAAACGACCTTCTCTGACCTGACGCTCCGCAGTGTTGTTGTCGGTAATAGCATAGAAATAAATTTCGTCGAGACAGACATTTTCATTATCATAAAACAAAGGGTTTCTTACCACGCGAACAAAATCATTAGTACGCCAAACATCCAGTTTATACGGACCATTGACTTGAATGTTTTCTGGTTGAATCCACTTATTACCAAATTCCTTTACTACATGCTCTGGAACCGCATAAGTGGTGTAATGGGTAAGCAATCCAGTAAGATAAGGAGCAGGATATTCCAATTCAATCCGCAACTTCTTCTCACCCAAAGCGGTCACACCCAACTCAGAGCCGGGCATTTCTCCGGAATTAACTGCAAGGGCATTTTTAATTGGATAAACTAATGATGCGTATTGCGCCTGAGTTTCCGGATTTAAAATACGCCGTAGGCCAAAGACAAAGTCACTAGCTTTTACCGGAACACCGTCCGACCAAGTTGCATCTATAAGTTCAAACTCCCAAGTAAGACCATCTTCAGAAGTTGTCCATGTTTTGGCCATTCCTGGTATTGGTTGTCCAGCGGCGTTTTCAGTGAACAAACCAATGAACATATCGCCGATGATATTATTTTCCCAAGTGCCGCTCGCCAAATGTGGATCAAGAGATAATGGTTCAGCCGAATTACCCCGATGCAAGACTTTTACGTCCGGGTCATCAGGTGTAGAAGGCGAACATGCGCTTATTGCCAAGGCTGCAGTTAAACCCAACGCCATCCAGATATTTTTACCAAAACTCATAATTATTCTCCATTACCCCTACATGCGGGAATTAGCCGAATCTCTCTATAGGGTAGCCTATACAGTAGTTATTGCTATACAATAAGACAAAGAATGATTAAACCTCGGCTTCTTTAACACAATTATTAAACGGAGAGATTATGCGCTTTAACTTAATCCTAATCACTGGACTTTTGCTTTTTGCCGCAAGTGGAGCTGCATTTGCCGCAGAAGATAAACAAGAAGCATCTTCGTTAAAAGACATTTATGCATGTATGGGAATTACCGTCGACAGTGAACGATTGAGCTGTTTTGATGCCGCAGTACAGCAAGTAAAAAGCGCCGAAGCATCAGGCGAGATCCTAACCATGAACAGCGGTTCAGTTCGAAAATTAAAACGCGAAGCTTTTGGTTTTGATCTACCAAGCTTATCTATTTTTCGCCTTCCATCCTTTCCAAAACTTAACTCTGGGTCAAATGACTTAGCGCTGGTTTCCAACGAGCAAGATGGCGCTGAAGTTGTAGCTAAAAACAAAGAGGGTGCTATCACCAAGGTCAGACTTGTTATTGATCGCTATAAATTGCGAAACAATGGGAAATATAGGTTTTACCTCGATAACGGCCAAGTGTGGGAGCAAAGCAATAGTGGCAAAGTTTTCATCTCGAAGTCTTCACCACAATTAACAGCAGAAATTAGACGCGCGGCCATGGGAAGCTATTTAATGCAAATAAATGGCAAAGGTAAAGCCATTCGGGTGCGGCGGGTAAAATAAAGCTGGTTTAGTTTGTTATCGATCTTTTGGATCAATTGCATCGCGTAAGCCATCACCGATAAAGTTAAAGCAAAACAACGTCACCATCATGGTGATCCCCGGCACAAACAATGTCCACGGCAGAGTTTCCATATCTTTGGCGCCATCATTGATCAGCTTGCCCAAAGAGGTCAAAGGCTCCTGTACTCCAAGACCAATAAAGCTAAGGAAGCTTTCGGCCAAGATAACCGCAGGGATAGTCAAGGTCACATAGACCACCACCGGCCCCAATACATTTGGAACAATGTGACGGACAACAATTTTAAGCGGCATAACGCCAGCAGCTTCAGCGGCCTCGATAAATTCGCGCCCCTTTAGGGTTATTGTCTGGCCGCGAACAATCCGCGCCATAGTCAGCCATTCCACCGCGCCAATGGCTACGAATATCAGCAATATATTCAAAGCTGGCTTACCAGCAGTAGCATCACGAAAAATAACCATCAAAATAATTACAAAGAAAATAAACGGCATAGCATAAAGCACATCAACAATACGCATCATCACTTCATCAAGACGACCACCTATATAACCAGCGGTCGCGCCCCATAAGACACCAATAACCAATGACACAGCGGTTGCAACCAAACCCACAGCCAGTGATACCCGTAAGCCCATCAACAAACGCACAAACAGATCACGCCCTTGAATATCAGTTCCTAAAAAATGCCAATTCTCCAAACTAGGCGGCAAAGCCACCCTATCCTTGTAGACGGTATCATAGTCATGTACCCAAAACATCGGTCCAAAGATTGCCAGAAATACTATTGTTCCCAACAAGATCATCGAAGCTACGGCTGCTTTGTTGCGAAATAATCTACCACGGGCATCTTGCCATAAAGATCGCCCTTCGACCTCTAATGCCTTTTTCATTTGCGCTTCTAATGGCGCATTATTTCCAGTCATTGCGCTCATTATTTGTATCTCACTTTTGGATCCAACAAGCCGTATAAAATATCAGCCAGCAAATTAAACAAAATAATTAGTGCCGCATACAAAATCACGACCCCCATCACCACCGTATAGTCTCGCTGCAAAGCGCCAATAATAAATTGGCGACCAATACCAGGAAGCGCGAATATTTGTTCAACCACCAAGGTTCCAGTTAACAGCGCAGCTGTTGCAGGCCCTGCATAACTTACCAATGGTAGAACCGCAGCTCGCATTGCATGACCGAATAATACAGTATGCTCTGATAAACCCTTGGCATGAGCGGTACGGATAAAGTTGGAGCGCAATACCTCGATCATGCTGGCTCTGGTCAATCTGGCAATAATGGCAATTTGCGGCAAAGCCAGCGTCAATACCGGCAATAATAAATGCGTGAAAGTCATTCGCCCACGATCAAGACCGCCAGATGGCAGCCAATGTAAATAGACCCCAAACACCAGTGCCAATATCGGCCCGGTTACAAATGTAGGTATACTTATCCCGGTGGTCGAAAACCCCATAACAGCATAATCCACCCCGGAGTTCTGCCTAATGGCAGCAACTGATCCCAACAATCCGCCCAAAATCAAAGCCAATAACATGGCCGAGCCACCAATGGTCGCACTAATTGGAAGACCTTCACGAATTAGATCGGCAACGTCTTTGTCTTTGTATTTCATTGACGGGCCAAGGTCGCCGCGCACCAGATCTTTTAAGTAATAACCGTACTGCACGTAAATCGGCTTATCGAGGTGATAGCTAGCCTCTATGCGCTCTTTAATTGCCGCTGGCATTGGCCGTTCAAGATCAAACGGGCTGCCTGGTGCTGCCCGCATCATAAAAAACGCCAAGGTAATAATTACAAACAATGTTGGTATGGCAATAAAAAGGCGCCGAATTAAATAACCGAACATACAAATTCACGCTCATTAGCATTTATAAAAGCGAACAATTCCATGACAATAAGCACAAGTCAACGAATGATCACAGATATGCACAGACTTTGGCATTCAACACAATTTTTGCCAACTTGAACACACTTTGGTGATGTGACTTGCGTAAATGGTGAAACATTGAAACAACAGTAAATTAATACTTACCGACAACTCTTTAAGGACTTAGCTGATGACCTATATGCGCGTTTTCTTCGGTACAAAAATTATTACTTTGGTGCTTTTACTGGCTTTCTTGGCGAATTGCAGCGCCGCCGAAGAAAGCCAAACAACTATCCCAACCAATACTTATGACCAACAAGCAGCCATTGCTGCCAATTTTAGGCCAGTAACTGATAATTACGTAGTTTCACCGCAAATTAGTATTGCCTATTTATCGAAAATTGCCGCAGCTGGGTTCACCCGTGTTATCAACCACCGCCCAGATGGCGAGGGTACTTATCAACCGGCCACTGCTGATCTACAGGCAGAAGCAAAACGATTGGGATTGAAATTTGTTGATCTGCCGTTCAAGCCGGGGCGATTAACTGACGAGATTTTTAACGCGCTAGATGCTGA
>JAKITZ010000065.1 GCA_021647805.1 Robiginitomaculum sp. | reverse complement strand
TAACGCCCTCGCCTATTTCGCAAATAATACCGGCGCATTCCGATCCCGGAATAAATGGCAAAGGCGGCTTCATCTGATATTTACCGGCAACCAGCAACAGGTCTGGAAAATTCAAACCAGCAGCTTTTACATCAATAACGACTTGTCCTGAACCAGCTATGGGATCTGGCATATCGCTAAGTTTTAAGGCTTCCCAACCATCAAACTGTTCACAAATTACAGCTTTCATCGGTTTAAACTTATCCCCTTGGCCGCCGCAGCTTTTCCAAGAAATTTAATCGACTGACTGGAGCCGGTTGTGTATTCCTCGGCACTTGCTGTATCAATAATTTTATCCCAGTTCTTGGCTACGTTTTCCGGTGTTTGTTGCTCGTCATCAAGGTATATACCTTGTGTTTCCAAAATCATGGCTTTGGCATAGCCGCCAGCACCCGCCGCCAGAATTGTTCTATTCGGCCCGTCTTCGCTAACCAGATACACCAGACCGGCAGTAACAGATTCTGGGGTTAAAACTTCCAACACCTGTTCGGGCATTAAATCTTCGGTCATGCGTGTTGCCGCAACCGGCGCAAGAGCATTAACCCGAATGTCATATTTGGCACCTTCAAGGTATAATGTGTTCATCAAACCAAGCACGCCCATCTTCGCCGCACCATAATTACTTTGGCCAAAATTGCCGTACAGACCAGAAGATGAAGTAGTCATAGCAATACGCCCATAACCAGCTTCTTTCATGATCGACCATACTGCTTTGGTGCAATTTACCGAACCCATAAGGTGCACATCAACTACTGTTGCAAAATCAGATAAGTCCATTTTGATAAAGGTTTTGTCACGCAAAATACCGGCATTATTGACCAAAATGTCAATTCTTCCCCAATTGCTCATCGCAGCATCAACCATTGCTTGAACTTCGTCCATTTTGGTAACATTGGCGCCATTGGCGATAGCTTCACCACCAAAGCTTTCAATTTCGGCGACCACAGCATCTGCCGCCGACATACTTGAACCCTCGCCATCACGAGCGCCACCAAGATCGTTGACCACCACTTTACAGCCACGGCGGGCAAGCTCCAACGCATGACTACGCCCAAGGCCATTTCCGGCTCCGGTGACGATTGCCACCCGGTTTTCAAAAGAGATTTTCATTGTTTTAGTCCTAATTCTTGTAAAAATATTTATCCGGTAAACAACATGGTTAACCATTCAGCTACCAAGGCCGGCTTATCTACACCTTCGATTTCCAAAGCAACCGTATAAGTAATTAGATATTGGTTAGGGTTTTTCTCGATCACTTCTTTGACGCTAACATTAGCCCGCACATTACTGTTCACGGCAACCGGGGTTAAAAATCGCAAGGAATTAAAGCCATAATTAACGCCCATCACCACATTTTTTGGAACCAATGTTAGGTCTTTCATCAAGTGCGGCAACAAGGATAAACTTAAAAATCCATGCGCAACCGTACCACCAAACGGGGTTTTTGCCGCAGCTTCCGGATCAATATGAATGAACTGATGATCCAGTGTCACATCGGCGAACTGGTTAATGCGCTCTTGGTCAACATTTAACCAATCAGACACTCCAAGATCGGTTCCACCTGCTGCCAGAAACTCTTCTATACTTACTTGTGCCATTTATTTCTCTCCTAATTTAAGGTTTTGCGGCCATGCCACCATCAAGCGGCAGAATTGCCCCTGAAACATAGCTGCCAGCTTTTGAACATAAAAATATCATCGCACCGGCTATGTCTTCAGCACGACCTAATCTACCAAGTGGTACTTCGCCGCGCATAATTTCTGCTAGCTCTTCGTTTTCTGTAACAAAGGCCATCATTTTTGATGGAAACGGCCCGGGAGCCAACGCATTGACAGTAATATGCAACGCACCAAACTCATTTGCCAGAATTTTGGTTAAATGATGAACAGCCGCCTTAGATGCAGCATAAGAATAAGCGCCATTACCGACCGTTCTGGTGCCGACATACGAGCCAAGGTTTACAATTCTTGCCGGATCTTCGGCGCTAGCATTCTTGCGTAACAATGGTAATAAACTCTGGGTTAACGCGAATACTCCACTAACATTAATTGCGTTAATTTTATCCCATGCAGACCACGGAAACTCCCCCATAGGCGCCCCCCATGTGGCACCGGCATTATTCATTAAAATATCCAGATGATCTGTGTGCGTGGAAATTTTCTCCACCAGTTCAGCAACACCGGCCTCCGATGATAAATCACCAGCCATACCGATCACCCGATCCTCGCCGATTTCAACGTTTATATCGCTCGCAGCCTGCTGACAAACTTCGCCCTTTCGTGATGCAATCAACACCTTACAACCAGCTTCGGCTAATGCCTTGGTCGCCATTAAACCAATGCCACTAGCGCCGCCTGTTATAAGCGCAGTTTTACCTTTAATATCAAACAGATTGTCCAAATACTTCATCTAATCATACTTTCGTATTTACATAGTTTCGCAACTCGGTTCTGGCTACCTGCATCCGATGAACCGCATCTGGCCCATCGGCAAAACGCAAAGTCCTAAGCGCTGTCCACATATTAGCCAATGGTGTATCTTGCGAAACCCCCAAGCCACCATGCATTTGAATAGCCTCATCAACCACATCCAGCGCCACATTTGGTGCCATTACCTTAATCATCGAGATATAAGTTTGCGCCGCTTTCACACCTTGCGTGTCCATCATCCACGCAGCTTTTAAGCATAACAATCTGGCCGCCTCTATATCAATACGGCATTTGGCGATAATGTCATAATTAGCGCCTAGCTTTGCCAAAGGCCGGCCAAATGCTTCGCGTGATACTGATCGCTTGCATAATTGCTCTAATGCTCGCTCCGACTGCCCGATTGCCCGCATGCAATGATGAATACGTCCCGGCCCCAAGCGTCCTTGCGCCACTTCAAAGCCGCGCCCCCGGCCAAGTATCATATTCTCTTCCGGCACTTTAACATCAGTAAACTTCAAGTGCATGTGACCATGCGGAGCATCATCACCACCAAAAATAGTCAATGGCCGGATCACCTCTAACCCGGGAGTATCAGATGGCACAAATATCATTGCATGTTGTGAATGACGAGGCGCATCTGGATCAGTTTTGACCATGACGATATAAATCTTGCAACGAGGATCACCGGCACCTGATGCCCAGTACTTTTCACCGTTTAGCACCCATTGACCATCTTCTAGCACTGCTGGCATTGATATATTAGTGGCATCAGACGAAGCAACATCAGGTTCGGTCATTACATAAGCCGAACGGATTTTACCTGCCAATAATGGAACCAACCATTTTTTCTTTTGTTCTTCGGTTCCATATCGTTCCAACACTTCCATATTGCCGGTATCAGGAGCTGCGCAATTAAACACTTCAGCCGCCAAATGGCTCCAGCCAGTTTCTTCGGCCAAATGAGCGTATTCCACGGTACTAAGCCCAAATCCGCTCTCTGAGTCTGTTAACCAGAAATTCCACAAACCTTGCTCTTTTGCTTTTGTTTTTAAGCCTTCAAGAATTTCTGTTTGTCGAGCAGTAAATGCGAACCGCTCCCCGCCAGCAGCTTTGCCAACCTCGGCAAAATATTCTGCCTCCAAGGGCATGATCTCGTTTCTGACCATGTGTCGAACCTGTTGTAAAATCGGTTCGACTTTTTTACTAATTCCTAAATCCATAATTAAAACCCTCTCCATTTAGCAAATCTGTTGGCGTGAAATGCATAATCACCAAGTAATTCTTGCGCTGCCCGTATACGTTTCATATACAACCCAGCATCCAATTCGTCCGTCATGCCAATACCACCAAGCATTTGCACTGCTTCATTGGCGGCTAAAACCGCCACTTCACCCGATTTTGCTTTGGCCAATGATGCGATCATACCTGCATGTTCTGGGTTTTTCTCAAAATCCTGACCAGCTTTGATCACCGCTGATCGCACCAGCTCCAGCTCTGAGTATAAATGCGCGCTACGGTGTTGTAGTCCCTGAAAACTACCGATTATTTGACCGAATTGTTTGCGTTCTTTCAAATATTCAGTTGTGCTTTCAAAACATTGATCAGAACAACCAAGCATTTCAGCCGCAAGACCAATCCGTCCGGCATTTAATGCTGGCTCCAGCATTGCCAAGCCCGCGCCTACTGAACCGATTAAATCGCCGCCGGAAACCTCGACATTATCAAAAGTAACTACCGCATAATTACGCGAATCTAATAATTTAGTTGCAGTTGATGAAAGACCTGAAACTTTGCTATCAACCATAAACAAAGACAAACCGTCTTCTTGTCCGGGATTGCCCGAATTACGTGCTAAAACCAAAAACCCGTCGGCATCCATTGCATCAAAAACGTATGACTTACTGCCATTTAGACGATAACCATTGCCGGATTTTTCTGCGGTCATAGAGGTTGCCGCCGGGTCGTGCTTTACGCCCTCCTCGAGAGCCAAAGCAATTACCGCCTCACCAGAAGTAATTTTTGGCAACCAATTTTCCTTTAGCGTTTCAGGTGCAAAACGCAAAGCAGTGGCAGCGATAACAGATGAGGACAAAAACGGACTGGAACAAAGTGTTCTGCCCATTTCTTCCAAAATCAATGCTGCACCGGTAAAACCAAAATCCAAGCCGCCATATTGCTCTTCGATTAAAATTCCAGCCCAACCCATTTCGGCCATTTCTTGCCATAATTTACGCGAAAAGCCCAACGGGTCTTGATTATCGCGTAACGCACGAAACTCTGTAACTGGTGATTTTTCTTTCAAAAAACCTTTTGCCGCTTCGCGCAACATTTCATGTTCTTCGGTATATACCAATGCCATATCAGTTCACTTTCGGATCAGGTAGTCCAAGGATTCGCTTGGAAATTATATTCAACTGCACCTCTGATGTGCCGCCTTCGATTGAATTGCCCTTGGTGCGCAACCACTGCCTTGGAAGTTGACCGTCATTAGAGGCTTCGCCCTCCCACTCCAGTGCCGACAAGCCCTTTGAGGCCATTAACAGCTCAAACCTGCGTTTATTCAACTCGGTGCCGTAATATTTTAACATTGAAGACCTAGCTCCAATACCGTGCCCGGCCTTGGCTTCGTCCTTGCTGCGTTCCATAGTCAATAAAAACGCCCAACCATCAAGTTCAGCCGTGGCTATTTTGCTGCGAAGTGCACTATCAACCAGTTCTCCATTTTCATTCGCCCCCAACGCAGAAACCGCTATTTCACCAATACCCCGACCGCCCATTGATCCGTCGCTAGAGCCACCGATCATCTCGCGTTCATGGGTAAGCAAATATTTAGCAATATCCCATCCGCGATCAAGTGTGCCAACCAATTGCTGTTTTGGAACCTTAACATCATCAAAAAATGTCTCGCAAAACGGCGACTTACCGGAGATCAAAGTAATAGGCTTGGTACTTACGCCTTGGCTGGCCATATCAAATAAAATAAATGAAATACCTAAGTGTTTCTTTGCTTCGCGATTAGTGCGAACCAGACAAAAAATCCAGTCCGATTGATCAGCATAAGAAGTCCAGATCTTTTGACCATTGATCAGATAATGATCGCCTTTGTCGTCACACTTCGTCTGTAAGCTGGCTAAATCAGAGCCAGCACCGGGTTCTGAATAACCCTGACACCACCTTATTTCACCACGAACTATTGGTGGTAGAAACTGTTTCTTTTGTTCTTCGGAGCCAAATTTTAGCAAAGCCGGCCCTAACATCCAAACGCCAAAACTAAGCAATGCCGGGCGAGCCTTGATTTTTGCAAGTTCAGTTTTTAATATTTTAGCCTGTTCTTTGTTCAAGCCACCACCGCCGTATTCTTTTGGCCACTCCGGAGCCGTCCAGCCCTTAGCGCCCATTCTTTGTAGCCAGAGCTTTTGATCTTCGCTGCTAAATTCGCAATAACGGCCACCCCAACAAGCATCAAATTCGTTACGCATTGGTTTGCGCATCGATTTTGGGCAGTTTTCTTCTAGCCAGTTTTTGGTTTTTGCTTGAAACTCTTCTAAATCGCTCATAGTTAAATCCTGTCTCTATCGATCACCAAACGGCAATAATTGCCAAGCCCTGTAACTGCACCGGCAAAATCAGCAAAAGCCGGGTTTTTTGTCTGTCCATGATAAAAGCGAAAATAAATTTGCTGTATAATTACTGCCAGCCGCCAAATTCCATAAACATAATAAAACACGAAACCTGTTGGATCATAACCGGTTTTTTCCGCATAATGATCCAATGCATGTTGCCTTGTAAACATACCCGGCGCCCAGCTTGGCTGTTTTGCTAAAGCCCGCATTGCCTTTGGATCATTTGCCTCAGTCCAATAGGCAAGGGTATTGCCCAAATCCATCAATGGATCACCCAATGCCGATATTTCCCAATCAAGAACTGCATTTACCTGAAACGGGTTTTTTCGATCAAGAATCATATTATCAATTCGAAAGTCACCGTGCAAAATAGATGCTCGTCCAGACTCTTTTGGCATATTATCCAACAACCATTTTCGCACATCTTCAAAACTATCAACATCGGGTGTCTTGGCTCGCTCAAAACGTCTGTCCCAGCCGGTTATCTGCCTATTTACATAACCATCAGCTTTGCCAAATTCACTTAAACCGGTTTTTTCAATATCCAGCTGGTGTAGTTTGACCAAAAGATCAAAAAACTTGTGGCTTAATTTATTTGCTTGCGGCTCGCCCCAATTCAACTCTGGCGGAAAAGAAGATTGTATCAACAAACCATCAACCCGCTCCATCACATAAAATGGCGCACCGACTACTTCTTCATCTTCGCTATATAATAGGCACTTTGGCACTGGGAAATGCCCATCCAAAGCCTTCATAATACGATATTCACGCCCCATATCATGACCAGATTTCGGTTTAGAGCCTGATGGTGGTCGGCGTAAAACAAATGCCTGCCTAGAAAACTCCAGCAGATATGTTAAATTCGAAGCACCAGAGGGAAACTGGCGAATTGTTGGTGTGCCGCTGATGCCAGCTATTTTGCCGTTTAGGTATTTACCTATTTTAACAGCATCTAATTCCTCACCAGAACGCACATCGATGGTTGTATTTTCGCCGCTCAAAGTAGATAACCTCCGTCAACGACAATCTCAGAACCGGTGGTGTAACTAGAGCCATCAGAGGCCAGATACATTACTGCGCCAACCATTTCCGACGGATCCGCCATTTTATTCATCGGCACATTACCTTTTAGCATTTTATCCAATGCTTTTTCGTCTTGCTTGAACACAGCAGTCATTTTAGTATCAACAAACCCCGGCAAGATTGCGTTACAACGAATATTATCTGCGGCATATTCCTTGGCAAAAGCTTTAGTCATTGAAATAATAGCTGCTTTGGTAACCGAATATATCCCTTGCAAGGAGCCGGGTTGAATCGCGTTAATAGAGGCAATATTAATGATCGAACCACCACCAGCTTTTTGCATTAACGGCACAGCGCCTGCGCTTAAATAAAACGGCCCTTTTAAGTTTACATCGATAGTCTTATCAAATGCCCATTCGGGAGTTTCTGCCATTGGCCCATAATAAGGGTTGGTCGCGCCATTATTGACCAAAATGTCAAGCTTTCCATACTCGCTTTTAATTGATGACATCACTTGTTCAATAGAAGTCATCTCACCAGCGTGACAGATCATAGCACTGGCTTTGCCGCCGTTTGCGATGATTTTATCAACCACCACCTGACAGCTATCTAGTTTGCGCGAAGTACAAATAACCTCTGCACCAGCTGCTGCCAGAGAAATCGCAATAGCTTCACCAATGCCCCGTGAAGCACCATTCACCAAGGCAATGCGCCCTGTAAGATCAATTATGTATTTTGACAATTTTCGCCCAATCCAAGTTTTGCTTTTACTTACTGTACCTAGAATATTCGAACGGGCAACAGGTTTATGAACAGGTGTCACTTTTGTGGGCAGCAACAAAAAAGCCAACCACCACACAACGGAACAAAATCAAATACGGGTATTTTTGCTTATTCTTTAAGATTACGATCACTTTATGATACTTTTTTGCCACGTATTCGATTAAAACAGCAAAATAAACTAATAGTGTAATTGCCAAGAATAACCGGCTTGCAGATAAGTAAAAACCTATGGAGTAAACTATGTCAAATTTGAACAAAACCGTTATACTGATCACCGGTGCCTCACGTGGCCTAGGCGCATCTATCGCTAGATCATGCGCTTCACAAGGCGCAAAACTTGTCTTGCATTATAGTCAAAGCCAACAAGTAATGTACGATTTAACCACGGAATTAACCGACAGTGTCTTGGGAACGGTTAGCATGGATTTGTCCAGACCCGGCGCAGGAACCGCCCTTTGGCAAGAAGCGTTGAAAATTGCGCCAGATCTAAACGCATTGGTAAACAATGCCGGCTCTGCAACTGAGGTACAGTTCACAGACGCAGACGAAAAGTGGCAAGATGTCTGGTCAAAAGTAATGGCAGTAAACTTACAAGCGCCGGCTGATTTGTGTAGATCCGCCATTGCTAGTTTCAAGCAAGATGATGGCGGGCAAATCGTCAATATCGCCAGCAGAGCCGGTCAAAGAGGTGACAGTCTGGATCTTGCCGCCTATGCCGCCTCAAAAGGCGCACTACTGGCCTTTACCAGAACCATTGCCAAAGGAACGGCAAGAGACGGTATTTGCGCTTACAGTATTGCTCCGGGCTGGATAAACACCGAGATGGCACCAACTGACCCAGCGGTAATAGACAAAGCAACCAGCGAAATCCCGATCGGCAGGTTTGCCGAACCCAGCGAAATTGGTGATTTAACCGCGTTTTTGCTGTCTGGAGCTTGTACCTCAGCAACAGGAGCCACCTTTGATGTTAATGGCGCGTCATATTTGCGTTAAATAAGCCTGCTTTTATTCACCACGCATCAATTGAATAGCTTTTATTTGATTGCTAATTACGGTTTGCGCTCCGAGCCGGTTGCATCTATTGGTCAAAAAATCAAATATATCCATACCTGATCTAGCTTTAGCTTCCATCAATAATGCCACTGCATTTTGACCTGCTGATTCGCCAAAAGCTGCGACTTCCTGTTCAGTTAACTTTACGGCCGCTATTAACTGATTAGCTGTCACGTAAGTCATTGCTTTTGTTTCAGATTCTTTTTGAAGTTCGGGCTCATTTCCAGAATTCATGTTTATTATTTGCTGCAGGGTCAAAGGCAACATAAACTCGGCAACTCCACGCCCTATATTGCCATACAAGCCACATAATTCCTGATCATCATTGGCTTTGCCAGTCGAGCCAAGCATAGACAGAGTACCAGCCAGCAATAAAATTAAAAACTTATTGATCACAAAACACCTCCAAATATCAAATAGCCGCCGGAGTTTCATGATCTGGCTGTGGCGTATAGCCTTCACGAAACACTTCGGGGTGATTAAGCATATCTGGTCCGTCAAAAAACTCACGCATAACCGGTACAATTTCACGAGCTTTCGAGACCATAAACAAATGCCCACCACCTTTTACCACATAAATTTGCGGGTACTTCAAAGCCATCTTCAGTAATTTCGCATTGGCCAAGGGCACAATATTGTCACGATCACCGGCCATTATCAAAGTAGGAATTTTCAAAAACGGCAAAAACGGCAGGCTTGACCAACCAGAAAATGCCAGCATTTGATAAAGATAGCCACGTGGATGCGGCGGCATTAAGTTCAAAATATGCTTATCGGCCTTACCAGTTTCATCGCCATAAAGCGTTTTGAAATTTTTCTTCATATAATCTGGATCAATATAGCGCCTTGGGTTGGTCATTTTCGACAGGGCAGACAGCTTGCCCGGAACCATAATTACGCCCGGAGAAGTAGCTGCCAACACCAATTTACCAACACGTTTTTGGTACTGGAAAGCAAATTGTTGCGCCAATGCACCACCCCAACTAACCCCCATAACGTCCATCAGACCATAGCCAAAATGATCCATTACTTTGCGTGCCAACTTAGCCATTTGCCACGGACGGTATGGTAAAAAAGTTGGCTTTGAGCGACCAACTCCGGGAATAGCAAAGGTAACAATATCCCGCCGCGTAAAAGATTCGCCAAGCGGTGCAACTAGTTCAAGGTTTGCCCCTATACCATTGAAAAACAACAGAGGCCTTACATTGTCTTCACCCGTACCAAGCCAACGAGCTGTACGTATTTTATGACCACCAATTACCGGATAGCGGATTTCAGGGTAGCGTTTATCGCCTAATGTCATTGATCGGTATTTCCTGTTTTACTATTACTCAAACACATAAGAACCGGGAGCTTCCAACAATGGCGGATAAGCTTTATTACCCAACTTTATCGGCGCATTCTTGCTCTCGCCAGACCGTTTCGTCAACCAGCTAGTCCACTCAGGCCACCAAGATCCTGCTTGTTGCTCGGCGCCGGCCAGCCACTCATCAGCAGTTTCAGGCATTTTATCGGCAGTGAAATAACTAGCCTTAGGGTTTCCAGGTGGGTTTATAAGTGATTGGATATGCCCAGAGTTTGACAAGACAAAGGTAATATCATCACTGCCCATCATCTCGGTTGTTCTATAACAAGCTTTCCATGGCGTGATGTGATCAGTTACTCCAGCAACAATAAACAAATCCTGTTTTACCTGCTTCATATCCAGATGATGGCCGGCGAAATCAACTCCGCCCTCGGTAACGAACGGTTTTAAGTGATAGATATCCAAATAGTCGGAATGCAATGCGGCGGGCAAATTAGTGGTGTCATTATTCCAAAATAGAACATCATAAGGCGGTGGATCCTCGCCAAGTAAATAATTATTGACCACATAATTCCAAATCAAATCGTTTGGCCGCAACCAAGCAAACACCTTGGCTAGCTCATCGCCTTCTAATATCCCTTTGCGCTTAGATGCCTTTCTAGCGATTTCTATTCCGCGTTCGGAAACAAAAACACC
>JAKITZ010000064.1 GCA_021647805.1 Robiginitomaculum sp. | reverse complement strand
ACATGGTGAATACACGATAAACTCAATGAAACGTGGATTTTTATTACAACGAACTTGGTTTGTGAAAACAACAAACCATAACAAACACCAGGGCTATTTACGAGGTATCCTAAGTAAAACCCAGTTAAATTAGGTTTAGTTTTTATTCTTGGCTAAATTGTTGCTAAAAATTGCTTAGTTTTCTTGGCTAATTCATCGCTTAATATTCCGCCAACGGGATGATCAGCAGTTTTTATGGAGCTTTTGACAGCGGCTCTAATTGAATTAATGTGAGCATCAACCAGAGCTATGGGCGCTTTGGCTCGTATTTTTGCTTCGCCTGTTATATCACACAGTGAACTAGCAAATGCGGTGACAATCGGGTAGCCATAAGTGGTACCCAATCCTTTAAGGTCATGAGCGCGATTAAACAGTTCTTTGCCTTCTGCACCGGACATATCATTATTCGGTAAATCTTTGCGGGCATCAACCAGTTTAGTTAACTCGACAACTATCCATTCGTCAAAGTTGGAGCTAAGCGCTTCAAGTGCTTGCTCTGCCTTGGCAATAGCCTCTAAGTCAACTTTGGCCATGCGACCTCCGATTTTGTTTCTCAACGTGTTTGGGACCTTAATTAGTTCACCTGACATTTCATTCAGCCTTTTGCTACTGCAATAAAGTTAATTTGCTTACAACTACAACAAAGCTCCTAGCGGTAAGTTAACAAATATTGTCTTCATGAGCTAAATTGCTCTATGGCGATACGTTCGCTTAGTGTGTGGCCTGCGTCAAACAAAAGATACAATTCTTTGGATTTGCTTTCGCGAATTTCGACATACTGAACATCTCTGATTTCACGATTATCTGCTACGGCACTAACCGTGCGGGTTTCAGAGTCAATTATGTCAAATCTTATGCTGTTCTTGTGCCCCAATAAGGCTCCGCGCCATCTACGTGGTCGAAAGGCACTTATTGGTGTTAAGGCTAACACTTGTGCGTCAAGCGGTATTATCGAGCCGTGAGCCGAGAGGTTATAAGCGGTACTTCCTGTTGGTGTGGCTACCAAAACGCCATCGGCGATAAGCTCTTTCATTCGTACTATCTCATCAATGGAGATTCTGATTTTTGCTGCTTGGTGTGTTTGCCGAAGTAACGAGACTTCATTGATGGCTAGTTCGTCAAAGGCCTTGCCGTCGATGGTCTGACCTTGCATTCTAAGTGGTCTAATTATCGCCTTTTCAGAAGTGTTTAACCTCTGAATTAGGCCATCAACGGTGTAATCATTCATCAAAAAGCCTACCGATCCGCGATTCATGCCAAATACCGGTATTGGATCCGTTATTTGCTCGTGTAGCGTTTCAAGCATAAATCCATCGCCGCCTAATGCGATTATTACATCAGGTTTATTGGAGATATGATCAGCATATTTTTCAGTTAAAGCTTTTAAGGCCAATTGAGATTTTGGATTTGACGAGGCTTTGAATGCTAGGCTTTTGATTGTGTTTGTCATTATTGCAAATCACTGGTTTGCTTCGGCCTTGTCAAGTGGCAAGGCTAATTTGCTCTGGCCATCAATCGTAAAGAAACCGCTGCCGCCGCCGGTGAATGGCCGGTAAAAGCCTTAACCGATTTGCTTGCAATCTCCCCTGAAAGGGTTTCTTTGAAATAGCCAAGATCATTCAAATTACGATGTAAAGAAGGAAAAACCGCTCGCTCCAGCTTTGCAGCATTACACGCAAGAGCCAGAGCTATGCTGGGGCTGCGTAATATTGCGCTTCGGAATTGCTCTACAGGAACATTGGCTAAATGGGCGATAGCATGTTCAAATAACAGAGTTTTGCCTTCAACAGCCGCTCTTATTACAATGGCAGGGCTTAGCTTGTTGGCTTTGGCTAATTTGGAAACTAATCTGGCAACTTTTAGTTCTGGATCTTCAGGTATGTTGGTGCTTTTTTCAACACGCGGTTTGTCAAGAACGGCTTGCCTTACAACTTGGGAGAAATTGTCAGCATCAACTCCGAACCGCGTCGAGATCAACTCTCTTTCTTCATCAGTAGAATAGGCGAATAGCGAAGGGATCAAGCTACGCGGAAGGTCTTTGCGGTCAGTAAGGCTATGACGTAATTTATCGTGCCTTCGGGAAATTCGCACACAGGAAGCAAAGGTTTCCATGCTAATTTGTGCCGTCGTGTTTGATGTCATGGTAATGAGAACTTCAGGTTCATCAAAAACTATCAAAGCTTCAGTTATTGATTCAACAATTCCAGGGCGATCAGCAATCGCAAGGCGATGGAATAAACCAGACTTTTGAATGATTAAAATAAGATCATCATCAGTTAAAACCGGGCTTTTCAACAGGACAGGATTGGCGATTTGCGGTTCATCACCTGCCCATGATAGAATGAGTTTTCGAGGTGCCCAAGTTTTGGTACATAGTAAATTTGCCGCCTGCTGCTTTACATTTTCGGCAGCTTTGTTGTTTAGCAAAAACATTATTTCGCTAACAGCTGCGTCATCTAGGCTTTCCATAGGCTTTACTGCACACAAGGAGCCAAGAGCAAGAAATAATTGATCCCGTTTTCGCGGATTACTGGATTGCGCCAGCTTTGCCAATTGGGTCATACTTAAAGCTGCGCTAAGGTCAGTCATTACTAATCCATTCATAATTATGGTTAGTATCGCAGTAGAACTTTGCGTTCGAGTTAATTTTTCATATTAAAAACAGTGGTTACTGCTTTTTATTCGATGGTGTTTCGGGACAATATGGCTGGCTAGTAAAATCTCGAAAAGTGAGTAATAATTGCAATAACTAACCTTTCTATAAGGGAGGGGGAAAGGATGCTTGCCGATGGTGCCAAATAAAAAGAGGTCTTCGTCGTTAATATATTACGGTTTTGTCTGTTGCTTGATCACTTTGTTTTCTTCCGTAGCCAATCATGCATTAGCTGGTGCCTGGGTGCAGGAAAAGGGGCGTTCTGAATTCATCACCACAGCATTATATTCATCGGCAAAATCAAGTTATGACGATTTGGGCAATTTGACGGAAGTGGTCAAGTTTTCAAAATTGGAAACTGCGGTTTATGGTGAATATGGGTTGATAAAAAACTGGTCGATTGTGGGTCGTGTTTCTTATCAAGAGGTTTCTTTACAAAGAAACCTTGGAATTGATGCTGGCTCTGGAATTGGAGCCTCTAGTCTGGCGCTTAAATATCAGTTTAACCAGATTGGAAAGTGGGTGCTTTCAGCGCAGGGAGGAGTTCTAATTCCGGGCGGCACAGAAAACGGATTAGATTTGCGTTTAGGTGAGGGCGGCACTGAATGGGAATTTAGAATGCTTACGGGAAGACCACTTACAGCCTTTGGTAAAGATGGATTTGTTGACGTGCAAGTAGCTCGGCAATTTCGCACTTCCATCACGCCTGATGAATGGAAAGTTGACTTTACAGCTGGTATATATCCAAAGAAAAATATTCTGCTAATGGGGCAAATATTTGCAGTTATCGGTGATCAACCTAAGACAACGGAGCGGCGCAAATTAGAGTCCTTAAAAACACAAGGGTCATTAGTCTGGTTCTTTAGAAAAAATAGTGGTGTTCAGCTTTTTGCCTCTCGTCCTATTTCTGGCAGGAATGTAATAGCGGACACATCTTTTGGCATCGGTTGGTGGTCTAGGTTCTAATTTATTCCCCATCACCCTTAGTATCAGCATTTTCGAGTTCGATCCTCTTAGTTTTTGTATACAAATAAGCCATTAATGCTCGGCGTTTTTGTTCATCCCGTATACCGACAAAAGCCATGCTTGTACCGCTAAGAAACTCACGAGGGTTTTCAAACCACTGATCTAAATTTTCCATGCTCCAAACCAGGTCACTATCTTGCATTGCCTTGGAATATCGAAACTCTCCATTAAAGCCGACTTTGTTGCCGAACATGCCAAACAGGTTTGGCCCCATTTTATTTCTTTGCCCCGGCTCAAGGGTATGACAAGCTCTACACTTGGCAAATTCTCGTTTTCCAACCTTTAAATCGGCACCAACTAAAAACTTAGGCAAAACAACTTCTTGTAATTCATCATCGGCGGTAATGTTGGCTTTATTAGTATTTGCAGTAACAGTCTGAGTGCCGGTTGGTTTATCCACTTGTTTGGTTTTTGGAGGCGAATTTTCTACCCCACATGCGCTAATCGCTAAACTTGTGATAACGAGCAGTGCGGAGAATTTAATAATTGACATTAGTAGCCTCATAATATGATTTGACAACAGGTTTGATGTTTGCCCATTTCATTGTTTAATCTAATTTTTCTACTCTTGTGTGTAGTTCTTATCAATGTTTTTATTGATAAGTATATCTAGCATTACAAACATAATATCATGGACACTTTCTAGATGAATAAAGGTACACTTATCATTGGTGCAGGGCAGGGCGCAGCGCAAGCGGCAATTAGTTTGCGGCAGTTAAAATACCCTGATCCAATTACCATGATTGGTGAAGAACCATACCTTCCTTATCAACGTCCACCATTGTCAAAAGGGTATTTATCAGGTGTAGTTTCAGAAAATGAAATATATTTGAAGCCTGCTGAATTTTGGCAAAAATTCAACATTACGATAAAGATAAATACTATTGTTCGTTCCATAAACATATCTGAAAAGCAGGTGTTGCTCGATGATGGCAGTTTTGTTGGTTATGAAAATTTAATCATAGCCACTGGAACCAAACCAAGGCAGTTGAACTGCCCGGGCGCTGACTTATTACAAGTACATTCATTGCGAAGTCTGTCCGATGCAAATCAGTTAAAAGATACATTTTCAGGTGGAAAGAACATTGTAATAATTGGCGGTGGCTATGTTGGGTTGGAATGCGCGGCGTCGGCGATTAAAAAGCGAATGAATGTCACATTGATAGAGGCTCAGGTACGTATTCTTGCCCGTGTTGCCGGCCAAGAAGTTTCAGGTTTTTTTGTCGAAGAGCATCGACGCGCTGGTGTTGATATTAGGCTGTCGCAACAAGTAATTGCTCTTCATGGAGACATTGATGTTGAGGGCGTGGAATTATCTAGCGGGGAGATACTTCCCGCTGATCTAGTTTTGGTGGGCATTGGTGCCATTACTAATGATGAACTGGCTAAAGATGCAGGTTTAGAACGTGATGATGGGATTGTAGTTGATGAGTTCTGCAAAACATCACAGGATAATATTTATGCGGTCGGTGATGTTACCAGACATCCAAATTCGATATATGACACAGATATTCGCCTTGAATCGGTACATAACGCTATTGAGCAGGGCAAGACTGCGGCTTTTTCAATAGTTGGTAAAGCAAAGCCTTATTCGCAAGTTCCATGGTTTTGGTCTGATCAGTATGATCTTAAATTGCAAACTGCCGGTTTGAGCACTAATCATGATCAGGTTATAGTTCGTGGCGATCCGCTGGAGCGTAAGTTTGCGGTGTTTTACTTGTACAATAAACGACTTATTGCCTGTGATGCGGTTAACTCACCGGCAGAATATATGGGGGCTAGAATGTTAATAGCAAAACAAGCTTGTCCTGATGCAGCTATGCTGGCTGATCCCTTAATCGCCATGAAAGAATTATTATCTTGATTAGGTGGGTTATCTTGATTAGGTGGGTTATCTGGTTGGAATGTTTTGGAGACTGAAATGCAGATTTTGAATAAATTTTATATCGACGGAAAATGGGTAACACCAAATGGCACTGAAACACTTGATGTTATAAATCCGGCCGACGAAGAAGCCTATGCAAAGGTTGTTTTGGGGACGGCGAAAGACGTTGATTTAGCAGTTGCTAGCGCGCAAAAAGCATTTCCAACTTGGTCAAAAACTAGCCGTTCAGAACGACTTGAGGTAATGGGCAGGTTTTTGGCAGCTTACCATGCTAGGCTCGATGATATTGCCAAAGCAATTACCGAAGAAATGGGCGCTCCGGCTTGGATTGCCAGCGCGATGCAGGCTCCGGTGGGGTTAGGCTTGCTTACTTCCGATATTGAAACCTTGAAAACATTCGAATTTACCGAGCAACGGGGCAATTCAATGGTGGTGCGTGAGCCGGTTGGTGTTTGCGGGCTAATTACTCCATGGAATTGGCCAATGAACCAGATTTTTTGTAAGTTATCACCGGCACTGGCAACCGGTTGTACTGTTGTCTGGAAGCCGTCGGAAGTTTCTCCTGTATCAGCACAGATTTTAATGGAAATCATTGACGAAGCGAAAATCCCAGCCGGCGTGGTCAATATGGTTCATGGCGATGGGCCTGTTGTTGGTAATGCTATCGCCTCGCACCCGGGCATTGATATGGTGTCTTTTACCGGCTCGACCAGCGCTGGAATATCAGTTGCCAAAGCTGCTGCACCTACGGTAAAGCGAGTGGCGCAGGAATTGGGTGGCAAGTCAGCAAATATCATACTTGATGATCTAGACGCGCAAGGGTTTGCTAAGGCTGTCTCCGGTGGCATGCAAACTATGAGTATAAATTCTGGTCAGAACTGCAATGCGCCGTCAAGAATGCTTGTTCCAGCGGTAAGAATGCAAGAGGCATTAAAAATTGCCGCAGCAACGGCAAATGCCATACAAGTCGCTGCTCCAAATACCGAAGGCATGGTAATGGGGCCAGTGGTTTCCGAAGCACAATGGAATAGAATTCAGGATTTAATTGCCAAAGGTATAGAACAAGGGGCGGAATTGGTAGCCGGCGGTTTGGGGCGGCCTGAGGACTTGAACCGAGGTTTTTATGTGCGGCCAACAGTTTTTGGTGATGTTACCAATGATATGGCAATTGCTCGCGAGGAAATATTTGGGCCGGTATTGTGTATTTTAGGTTATGAGGATGAAGAGCAAGCTATAGAAATTGCTAATGATACTCTTTATGGACTTTCCGGTTATATTTCAGGAAATAATATTGACCGAGTGCGTGAACTGGCCGCAAAATTACGCACTGGTATGGTGCATTTAAACGGTGCCACGCCGGATTTCACCATGCCATTTGGCGGCTATCGGCAATCGGGTAATGGCAGAGAACGCGGGCCAGACGGCTTTGATGAATATTTAGAGAGCAAGTCAATACTGGGTTATGCTGCTGAATAAGCAGGCCTTTAATTAGCCAATCCTTGCTGTTTGGCGTATTGTTCTAACTCGGCTAGAGCCGATGCATTTTGACTAAAAGCTTTACGCGCAAGAGCCATGCTTGCTGTCGCCTGTGCTGATTGCTCTAGCACCACTTGTGATCGAATTAACTGTTTCCAGCCGGCCAAATCATCAGGGTTATCAGTTAATCGTTGTTGTAGGCGCGATACCATTGACTGAATCATTTCTTGTCGTTGTTGTGGGCTTAACTGCTCAGCAGCTGCAATGTCAGCCGCGCTGGGGGCTTTTTGTGATTGCTTTAAAAAGTTTTCAGGCAATTCGATATTTGTTTCTGTTGCTAAACTATTGACTCGGGTTATCAAATCAGCCTTCCAAGGAGCGTCCACTGGTACGGAATTAAGCAATGCTACCCATGTATCAATAGCACCGATGTCATTGCCGGACTGTTGCTGTGCTAACCCTGTATAAAATTTGGAACGAACATTATTCGGTTCAAACTCCAAGCTTTTGCTGAAATACATCAAGGCCGTTTCGGTAACGATGTCATTAGCATCACGGGTGAGGGTTTCAGCATAGGCAGAAAGAGTTTGTGGGTCATTCGGTGCAATCTCTAATGCTTTTTCATAAGCGACTTTAGCGGCATTAAAATTATTCTGCCTATTATTAGACCAACCAAGCAATCGCCAGCTTTCCACATCTTCGGGGTTGTTTTGCAAATGTGCGGTTAGTTTTGTAATCGCTTCATCAAGGGTTCGCGGCTCTGTTGTATTGTTTTGGTTTGCTGCCGGCGCAGTATTCCTCGCTGAACTGGTGAATTTTGGAGAGCCAACAAACAAATATAAGCCAAATGAGCCAAAGATAACCAACGCCGCCAGAGAAATAAAAACTGTTTTGTCGGCCTTGGTTAAAGAATTATTTGCTTGCGGACTTTGTTGTAACAACAAAATTCGTTCAGAAGTAGTTAGCAGAAGCTTTTCAGCTTCATCTTTACTAATCACTTGATCTTTTTCGTCTTGCTTTACGCTTTTAGCTGTATCAAGCAATTCTTGCATCTGTAGATCAGAATTAAGTGCCGAACTGCCATAAAACGGTCTGGCGAGCAGTAAAACAGCGGCGAACAGGAAAAAAGAAATCGCTATCCAGAACATTGGTTATTTCCTAAAATTTTTCATAATTTCGTCAATTTGTGGGTTTTTTTCAATCTTGGTTTTAGGGCTTTGACTTGATTTTGAGTGGGTGCGTTTGGCGTTTTGCCAAAACACCAACCCACCGACTAGAACAAAACCTAATGGCCCGAACCATAAAGCAAATGTCGATCTCTTTAATGGTGGGCGCAGTAAAACAAAGCTCCCATAACGATCGACAATGTATTGAGTTACTTGCTCGTTACTGTCTCCGGCGACGATGCGAGCCCGCACGAGTTTGCGCATATCAGCAGCAAGTTCTGCGTTTGAATCATCAATAGATTGATTTTGGCAAACTACACAACGCAGGTTTTTGCTGACTTCTCTGGCGCGTTGCTCCAAAATTGGATCCGACAGCTGCTCTTCTGGCAAGACAGCTAAGGCTTGGCCAAAACCAAAGAACAACATGACTATAGCTAATATTGTAATTCGGGTCATTCTTCTGCCTCGAGCAACAAAATCATAGGCTTTATTGTTTGTTCCCATATCTCACCAGAAATTGGCCCAACCTGTTTGAAGCGAATATTTCCTGACTTATCTATCAGGAAAGTTTCCGGCGCTCCAGTCACTCCAAGATCAATGGCCAATAAACTTTCCGCATCAAGGCCAGTTTTTCGGTATGGATTGCCGTACCTTTGCAACCAATTTGAAGCGTCAATGGCAGTATCACGCCAGGCAACGCCATAGATTGCCACACCCTCACGATGAGCAATACGCATGAGGATTGGGTGTTCAATAACACAAGCTGCGCACCAAGAGCCAAAAATATTGACTAATGATACCTGTCCCGCAAGGTCAAAGAAGGCAAATGGCTGTTGATCCTCTAAAACCGGTTGTAAGATAAACTCTGGCATAGGCCGGTCAATCATTACAGACCGCATTTCGCGCGGATCATTTCGAAGCCCTACAGCAAACGCAATGCCGAGAACAACTAGAATAATAAGTGGAATAAAAGCATAGATATTGCTCTTCATTTTACTGTCCCACGATTATTGCTTGTTACCTGTTTTGGTAGACGTAACCTGCGATCTGCCAATGCGACAAATCCGCCAAGCGCCATCAATAAGGCACCTATCCATATCCAATTCACAAAGGGATGGTAATAAATCCTGATTGCCCAGCCATTTTTTACATTACCCTGTCCTAATGCAACATATATATTTTTCAAAGGTCGCACGAAAATTCCAGCTTCGGTAGTTTGCATCTCTCGAACCGGGTAAAACCGCCGTTCCGAGGATAATGTACCGATATGTTTGCCATTTTTTAACAAGTTAAACCTAGCGGTTTCAGCTGAGTAGTTTGACCTAGTTAAGTCGCGTACATCGCGTAATTGTATCATATAACCGCCAAGTTCAGTTGTTTGCTGTGGCTGCATCATTAAAATGCTCTCTTTTGCCCACAAGCTCATGCCTGTGACTCCGATGACCATTACTGCAACGCCCAAATGTGCCAATACAAATCCGTAAATCCCGGCGGGAAGGTTTTTTGCTAGTTTCCAGCTTTGCGCTGGGTTTCTTCTCCCGAATTGGATTTTTTTGCCAAATGTTATGCATGTGCCAGCGATCAACCAAAACGCTAAAGCAAATCCTATTGCGCCGATTGATGCTTTACCAAACAGGACAATGCTGGCAAAAACAACGACACTTCCAATTGTAAGAATTACTAAGGGGCGGACGAGTGAGCGCCAATTATCACCACGCCATTTCAACATAGGCGCAATTCCCATAAATACTAACAAAATAGCAATGATATAGCCAAAGTTTAGATTAAAAAATGGCGGGCCAACGGTAATCTTTTCGTCACTAAGAATATCAACAAATAATGGATAAAAGGTGCCCAAAAACACTATTGCTGTGGCACAAACCAATAATATGTTGTTGATTGCTAGTCCTGCTTCTTTGCTCAATACGTCAAAGCCATTACCACGACGTAACTTTCCTGAACGCAAGGCATAAAGGGTTAATGCTCCGCCTGTGGCCAGTAATGACATGACCAAAATATAAAATCCTCGCTCTGGATCATTGGCAAAGGAATGAACCGAAGTGATTATGCCAGAGCGAACCAAAAAAGTGCCGATCAAACTAAGGCTAAAGGTAAGGATTCCTAATAATACTGTCCAACTAACCAAAGAATGACGACGTTCAACCACCATTATTGAATGCAATAATGCAGTGCCAGCAAGCCATGGCAACAAAGAGGCATTTTCCACAGGATCCCAGAACCACCAGCCGCCCCAACCAAGTTCGTAATAAGCCCAAATACTGCCAAGGGTGATGCCGATGGTTAGAAACGACCAAGCGGCTAATACCCATGGACGTAACCAACGAGCCCATAAAGCATCAACTCTACCCTCTATCAAAGCTGCCACACAAAACGAAAAGGTCATAGAAAAGCCGACATATCCCAAATATAAAAATGGTGGATGAAATGCCAGCCCAGGATCTTGTAATAACGGATTTAAACCGTTGCCATCTATTGGAGTTATAGGTAGGCGACTGAACGGGTTTGATGTAAACAAGACAAAGCCGATAAAGCCGGTTGCGATCATTCCTTGTACCGCTAGGGCTAATGCTTTTAGCTTATCTGGTAAGGCTTTGCCAAATAAGGGAACCGCTGCGCCATACAGGCATAATATAACCACCCATAGTAACATCGAGCCTTCATGATTACCCAACACCCCGGAGATTTTGTAA
>JAKITZ010000063.1 GCA_021647805.1 Robiginitomaculum sp. | reverse complement strand
AAGGCCTTGCGCTTGTAGTGCCGCACCTAGCCAATAGTATGATCTGGCTTTGGATACGGGGGTGCGAACATTCTTTACCATTTTTTTGAAATGTTGCTCGGCTTTTTTTGGCTTATCCAGCTTTCTTAAAGCTAACCAGCCAGCCAACCACTCGCCTTGAGCAAAGCTGCCACCGCGTTCAAAACCGTTTACTCGCGCCAATTTATAGGCTATTTCAAATTTTTTTTCTTTAAGCGCCCGCCGAGCTAAAAGATGTCGCTCACTCCATAACCTTTGTTGGCCTTTGTCGCTTTTCACCTTGGCAGGTATTAGCAAGATCATTTCGGTAGCTTCTTTTGATTTGCCGGCTTTGCGCCGCCATTTTGCTCGCTCGAACAACAAGCCGGGGTGAGTTTGTAGTGCAGGTGGTACTTTTGCAAGCGCACTATCAACACCACGTGATCTGCGCATTAAACGGATGCGGGCAACACTTAAGGCTTTGAAGTCTTTATCAACTTTCCCGAGGAGTTTTTGTGCCTCTGTTGCCCGTTGCTCCCATAGCAGCATATTTATTCTTACTTTGTGATCTTCGGGGCTAATTAACGAACCACGGGTTTTTAATGTTTTAGTTCCAACTTCCTTAGGAATGAAATTATTGCGCCAAGCGTCAGTCAAGATTGCTATTGCCTGTTTTTCTTCGCCGATGCTGAACCATGCCTCGGCTTCGGCTATTTTCCCTGCACCGGAAATCGCCGGCCAATCGGCAAACCAGTCAATAATAGCTTTTGGTTCCATACCGGATTCAGTAATTTTTCTTTCAGCTAATATTCGAATACGAGTGTGCCTTGGCCAGTTCTCTAGTGACTTTACGGCTGCAGCAAGCTCGAAATAGGTGCTATCCTTGTCGTTCAAAGCCATCTGCCAATCGATCAATCCGGTAGCTGCTACTTGTTTTACCCCAGCGCGGTATCCGCGTAATGCTTGCCATCTTTGGTCGTCTGCAGCGGCCATAGCTCTGCGAAAATGAGCAAACTCTAAATCCTCTAATATTATTGAGTTATTGGTCGGCATTGGTTTAAGTGTCGGCGTAACATCAAAAGCATAAGCCGGCAGAGTTATCAAAAACAGTGACATAATCGTGAATATTAATCGCATAAGAACTTTATACCAAATAATCAAACAGCATATCTAGCACATAATCCTCAATAGGGAATAAATCCTTGCTGGAAAATTTGAATGAGCTATACTCCATCGACCCCAAAAGTGGGAACCTGTTTTTGGTTAAGTTGATGGATCAAGAAGATAAAGTATACTCAAAATACTGTCTAATTTAAGTTTTGAGTATAGATATAATAAGCATTCAACAATATGGATTTAATGATGTTTTTCGGCTCTATACCAGCTTTAGTAACACCTTTTTTAGACGGAAAGCCGGATATACCGGCTTTTAAGGAATTTGTAGAATGGCAAATTGCCAGCGGTAGTCATGGTCTCGTACCGTGTGGAACTACTGGGGAAGCTGCGACTTTAGAGCCCGATGAGCACAAACAAGTGGTTGAGACTTGTGTTGTTCAGGCGCGAGGAAGGGTTCCGGTAATTGCAGGAGCTGGCTCAAACGCTACTCACCGGGCGGTTCAATTGGCTGAGATGGCAAAAGACGTGGGGGCGGATGCTATTTTAATTGCTACTCCGTGGTACAATAAACCAAGCCAACAGGGGATTTTTGAGCATTTTTCTGCGATATCCAAAGTCGGGATACCGATTATTGCTTATAATGTTCCCGGGCGAACAGTCGTTGACATATCAGTGGCAACATTGGCTAGAATTGCGGTCTTGGATAATGTTGTAGGCATAAAAGATGCAACCGCAAATATCGATAGGGTAAAGCTCCAGCGCCAAGCGTGTGGAGGTGACTTTGTGCAATTATCCGGTGATGACCCATCTGCTTTACAGTTTTATGAGCAAGGCGGGCTTGGTTGTGTTTCTGTTACGGCAAATGTGCTACCAAAAACATGTGCAGCATTTCAAATTGCCTTACGAGAAAATAACATGGCAAGAGCAATTGAGTTAGATACCAAGTTACACGCAGCACACGAAGCGATGTTTGCTGACTCCAGTCCTGCTCCGGAGAAGTATTTGCTGTCAGAATTGGGCTTCATGAAAAACGAGTTGCGATTGCCAATGGTCAGAGCCGATGAAAAGTCTTGTTTGATTATTGATCGGGCACTAAATGGTTTGATCGAGCAGGAAAACATATAAATGGCCGGTTCAGGGCGAAAAAAAACTGATGGTAAAAGCCAGATAGCCGACAACCGACGGGCGCGTTTTGATTACCATATCGAGGAAGTGTTCGAGGCCGGGATCATGCTCGTGGGAACCGAGGTTAAGGCTTTGCGCGAGGGTAAAGCTAATATTGCAGAATCCTATGTTTCATTCGAGGGTGATGCTTTAACTTTGATAAATGCTAATTTTCCGATATTCGCTCCGGCCAGCCAATTTAATCACGAACCGACTAGGCCGCGAAAGCTGTTGCTCAATAAACGTGAAATTGAAAAGCTATCCAATGCAATTAACCGCAAAGGCAGGACAATCGTTCCTTTGAAGCTATATTTTAATAAGCGCGGGTTGGTAAAACTGGAAATTGCTATTTCTACCGGTAAGAAAATTCACGATAAACGTGAAACAGCAAAGAATCGAGACTGGAAGCGCGATCAGTCACGTTTAATGCGTGAGCGTGGCTAGGCTTGTTTCTCCAATTCTAATTTAATCAACTCGAACACATCATCAAACATGGCTTCGGTTAATCTTCCGGTATTGGTGTTATAACGTGAGCAGTGATAACTATTGATCAAGCGAAATTCTCGATTGTTGAATTTGATATTATGCTCGGCGCAATGGAAGAATTTATAATCTTTCTTGCGAACATCAAAAGTGGTTAATACGTTATTATGGGCAATATGACCTAATGCCAAAATAGTTGTAAGTTGAGGTAAGTGCTTGATACGGCTTATCAAAAATGGTCGACAATTTTCTGCCTCTGAGGCTATTGGTTTGTTTTGCGGCGGAACGCAACGAACTGCATTGGTGATCATGCAATTGTGTAGTTTAAGGCCATCATCGGGTGTTTTTTTGTAAACCCCTTTGGCAAAGCCGTGTTTAATTAACGCCTTGAACAATAAGTCTCCAGCTCCGTCGCCAGTAAATGGCCGGCCAGTTTTATTAGCTCCGCCACGACCTGGAGCCATTCCAACTATCAAGAATTTTGCTGTATCAGGGCCAAAGGATTCAACTGGCGCATTATGCCAATTTGGTTCATCAGCAATTATCTGCTCTCGATAAGCAACAAGGCGCGGACAAAGCTGGCAATCAATGGGAGCTTCTGGTGGATATTGATGTTTCATTTCATTTCTTCAATTGCGATGATATAAACCAGCCGAAGCACTATACTAAAAATGTTGAACTAAACCCTATTTTTAGTATACTTTCTCTTTGCAATCCATCAACTTGTCCAAAAGATTTTGAGAGGTAGCAATCCTTTGCCGTAAAACCGGTTCCCACTTTTATTAGGATTGCTCAATCGTGTGGCAAATGAAACGACAATTACAATTCAATCAAGCTTATATTGCATTTGGAGCTAATGTGCCTGGCTGCAGCGGATCGCCGGGTGAAACCATCATGGCGGCGATGCAATCGCTTGATTGTGTTGATATACAATTCATTCGCAGCTCATCATTGTGGACAAGCCCTGCTTGGCCTGATCCGTCCGAGCCGGAATTTACCAATACTGTGGCCTTGTTTATGTCACATCTGTCGCCCTTGCGCTTGATAAACAAATTACTTAAATGCGAGGCTCATTTTGGTAGAACACGCAGAGCAAAAAATGCCCCAAGGACAATAGATGTGGATTTAGTCTCTTATGGGCAGAAAGTATCATTAACAACAAGAGTGCAATTGCCACATCCACGGGTGCATGAGAGGGCTTTTGTGTTATTACCTTTGCAAGAGATCGCACCGAAATGGCATTTACCCGGCACTCACCGAACAGTTTCAGAATTACTTGCCCAGCTAGATCCAAATGATCGGCAACAGACAAAAGTTGCCCAAGCTGTAAAATAGATATTGCACTTGCTTGCCTTGCTTGGGTCGCGAACTCATAAACAGGATCAAAATGGTTTGAGTCCATTTGTTCATCGAGTAGGCGCGAGTACGTAGGAAAACCGAAGTTTTTCAAGTGCTGGCAACGCATTCGGTGGGCAAAGAGGCCAAACCCTTCGGGCGCAAAATTTGCTTCATTTTGCTGTGTCAAACCTCTCAACCGGGCATAAACCCGCTTTTCGTGTTTTTCCTTGCATATTTTTGCATCTGTTCCGCCATTTTAGTCTTGTTTATGAGTTCGTGACCTAGTATGCAGAACAACTTATAAACAAAAATTTCAGTTTGAGAGCTTTTCCATGGCCAGAGTTACCGTTGAAGATTGCATTGATAAAGTTGATACCCGATTCGATTTGGTATTGTTGGCGGCGCACCGTGCGCGATCTATTTTGTCTGGAGCACCATTGCTGGTCGAGCGAAACAATGACAAGAATGCAGTAGTTGCTTTGCGCGAAATTGCTGATGAAGTTATTGATCTGCCCGGAATTCATGAGAGCATTATCGTTGGCCTGCAAAAAGTCGTGCTTGATGACGATGAAGATGAAGATACGGATGATGTTTTGGTTGCTGATCCATTGGCGATTGAGCACAAAGTAGAAGAAGAGAAAGTGGTAAGCGAGTTGGACATGATGCGTGCTCTAACTGCTGATCGCGATGGCTCTTCAGATAGTCGTTTCTGATCTTGATTGAAGGGGGTAACATATCCCCATCAAACACCGGTTTATCCGGCGTAATTCGCTCGTCATTCTTAAGCTGTGATGAATTGATTACCGGTGTCTTTCAATATGACCCAGATGTAGATAAACCCCAGTTACGGCTTGCTTATGAATATGCGCGCGAAAAGCACGGATCGCAAAAACGAAAATCGGGTGAGCCATATTACGCGCATCCGGTAAATGTTGCAGCGATTTTGATTGAATTACGCCTTGATAGCACATCGATCATTACTGCATTATTGCATGATACTGTTGAAGATACAGATGCAAGCCTTGAGGAATTAAGCGAATTATTTGGTAACCAAGTCTCTGAGCTGGTTGATGGTGTGACTAAACTTACCAAGCTAGAGGTGAAATCAATTCGCTCGCGTCAAGGTGAGAACTTACAAAAATTTATTTTGGCAATCACTAAAGATATACGGGTGTTATTAGTCAAACTTGCCGATCGTTTGCATAATATGCGAACTTTACATTTTTTTACCGATACCAAGAAACAAGAACGAATTGCTCGTGAAACCATCGATATTTACGCGCCGCTTGCTCGAAGAATCGGCATGCAAAAAATATGTTCCGAATTAGAAGACTTATCATTTCAATTTTTAGACCCGCAAGCATTCATAACCACGACCAAACGATTGGCTCTGGTTCGTGAACATAACACCAAGGCCGTAGCCCAGCTTTCAGAAAACTTGACTAAGCTTATTTTAGACAGCGACTATGATGCGGTTATTTATGGGCGGGAGAAACGTGCTTATTCAATTTGGAATAAGTTACAGCGCAAGAATATTACTTTTGATGAAGTTGCTGATGTTTATGCCTTTCGGATTATTGTTGATAGTGTTGAAGATTGTTATGCTGTCCTTGGATTGGTTCATACTTCATGGAGATGTGTTCCCGCCCGATTTCGCGATTTTATTTCTGTTCCAAAGCCTAATCATTATCAGTCATTACACACTACGGTAATTGGCAGAGGTAATATAAGGGTAGAATTACAAATCAGAACTGCAAATATGCACCGGATTGCAGAGCAAGGGGTCGCTGCACACTGGCGGTACAAGCAAGGCGAATATGTTTTTGACGAAGCAATCGGTGGTAATCCGCTAGATTTGCTAAAACCGTTACTGGAAATAATAGAGTTTGGTGGGGATCCAGACGATTTTCTTGAGCATACAAGATTGGAAATGTTTCAAGATCAAGTGTTCACATTTACCCCAGAAGGTAAGTTGATCGCGTTACCAGAAGGAGCCAGCGCGATTGATTTTGCCTATGCAGTACATACTGATATTGGTGATGAATGTGTTGGTGTGCGTATTAATGGGCGTGAGCGACCTTTGCGAACCCAGTTGCAAAATGGCGATTCGGTTGAAATTATTCGTGGCGGGAGAAAAGAACCTCCGCAGGATTGGGAAAGTACCGTTGTAACTGGACGGGCGAGGTCAGCCATAAGGCGGTTGATCCGCAAATCGGAACTAAAAGAATTTCGTAAGTTTGGAAAGCGACTTGTTGATAGAATTCTGGTTAGCAACCAACTTGATGGGAAAGTTAATATTGCCGAAGCGGCAAAAAGACTAGAAGCCAGATCGGTAACTAATCTTTATGAAAAACTAGGACGTGGCCTACTTACCGGTTCAGAGTTTCTTGATGCGGTGTTTCCGGGAAGATCAAGAGATGAAACGAAAAGTGTATATAGAAGAGAATTGATAACCGATGAAACTGCTGATTTTTTTGTTGGCGGAGAGGGGCTTTCACAAGGGGTTTCGTTACATATATCCAAATGTTGTTCTCCAATTCCCGGCGACAGAATTATTGCTTTACCAAAAAGGGGGCAAGGGTTTGCCATACATGTTGTTGATTGTGAAATTGCGATAGAGGAAATGGAGGCCGGCATTGACCCGATCAGTTTGAGCTGGACATCACACGCCAAAAAAGAGGGCGCCTCTGTTGGCCGGATATTGGCGACAGTGGTTCATCGTTCTGGTTCATTAGCAGAAATAGCCAATGCGGTGGGTGTCTCTAAGGGTAATATTATGGATGTGAAGACTCTTAGTCGCGGTGAAGATTTTTTTGACATGTTATTTGATATTGAAGTTCTGGACGCGAAACATTTATGGAATATTCTGGCAGCAATTCGCGCTTGCGCTTGTGTTGATAGTGCCGAGCGGGTCAAAGGACAGGACTTGAAGAAATGAATACCGAACAGGTTTTAGAAGAATTTCGCCAAGCCGGAGCTTTGCTTGAAGGGCATTTTATTTTGTCATCTGGCCGCCATAGTGGCTTTTTTTTGCAAAAAGCATTTGTTTTTATGGACCCAAAGCGTACCGAAACGTTATGCAAGTCGTTGGCTGAGCTGGTAATTACGTCTAATTTGGGGCCATTTGATGTAATTGTCTCGCCAGCTGTTGGCGGTTTGATCCCCGGGTATGAAATGGCAAGGCAGTTAGAGCTGCCGGCAATGTTTGTTGAGCGTGAGGGCGGTGAGTTTGTACTACGCCGGGGGTTCCAACTAGCCAAGGGAACAAGAGTGCTAATCGTCGAAGATATTGTTACTACCGGCCTTTCATCTAGAGAATGTATCGAGGCGGTACGCGCGTTGGGCGCTGATGTGGTCGCAGAAGCATGCCTGATCGACCGGTCTGGCGGTATGGCAGATGTTGGCGCCCCGTTATTGTCATTGGCGCAAGTTGATTTTCCTACTTTTGCTGCAGATGAAATTCCCGATCATTTAAGCCAGATACCGGCGATTAAACCGGGCAGTCGCGAGCTATCAAAATGATACCAAGGCTTGGCGTAAATATTGATCATGTGGCAACCATTAGAAACGCCAGAGGCAGCCAGTATCCCGATCCGGTGCGCGCTGCACAAATGGCTGTTGCTGCGGGTGCTGATGGCATAACTGCACATTTGCGTGAGGATCGCCGACACATATCAGATGATGATATTACTAGGTTACGCCAAGAAATTACCGTGCCGCTTAATCTTGAGATCGCGGCCACTGACGAAATGCTTGAAATTGCTTTGGCCGCAAAGCCACACGCCGCTTGTATCGTTCCTGAGAAACGCGAGGAAAGAACCACCGAAGGTGGGCTTGATGCCGCTGGACTACATAATCATTTATCGCATTTTGTCCGTGAATTATCCCAAAATGGCAGCCGGGTGTCGTTGTTTATCGAGCCTGATTTGCGACAAATTGATGCGGCTCTTTCATTAGGTGCGCCGGTGGTGGAATTACATACCGGAGCCTATGCGGAAAGTTTTTTTGCTAATGATATTTCTAGAACAGAGGCAATATTAGACGATTTACGCCAAGCTGCGGCTTATGGTGCGAAGTGTGGACTTGAAATTCATGCCGGCCATGGCCTGACATTTGATACAGTGCAGCCTATTGCGGCAATTTTGCAGGTCAAAGAACTTAATATCGGGCATTTTTTAATATCAGAAGCTATTTTTTCCGGCTTGCAATCAACCGTGCAAAAAATGAAGCAATTGATTGAAACTGCAAGTACTGGCGATGAGCAATGATCTTGGGAATTGGTAGCGACCTTTGTGATATACGCAGAATTGAGGGAACTTTAGAAAAGTTTGGTATCCGGTTTGAGGCCAGAGTCTTTACCGATTTAGAACGTAAAACCTCGAACAACCGTAATCCGCGCGCCAGCAGCTTTGCTAAACGATTTGCTGCAAAAGAAGCCTGTGCCAAGGCTTTGGGTTCTGGAGTGAAAAACGGTGTTAACTGGAAAGATATGGCTGTAGTTAATCTGCCAAGTGGTAAGCCGGCGATGTTTTTGCAAAATGGTGCGGCAAAGTTACTGGACGATCTTACTCCAAACGGGCATACCGCAATTCTGCATCTGACCATTACAGATGAATACCCTTATGCGCAGGCATTTGTGGTGATTGAGGCTCTAGCATTGGAACAAGCGAAAAATGAGTGATCATAAAAAACAACCGGCAAAAACCGCTAAAGAAGAATTCGTTGAATTATTTTGGACAATTCTTTGGGCATTGGTAATCGCTATGGTTTTGCGAACTCTATTGTTCCAACCATTTCATATTCCCACAGGCAGCATGTATCCGCAGCTAAAGGTCGGTGACTATTTGATAAGTTCTAAATATTCTTATGGTTATTCGCGTTATTCATTGCCACTATCGCCAAAAATATTTTCTGGAAGAATTTTGGAGAAACAACCAAAACGCGGTGACATAGTCGTGTTCAAATGGCCTGGTGATGATAAAACCGATTATATCAAACGTTTGATCGGTCTGCCGGGTGATCGTGTGCAAATGAAAAATGGTCGTCTTTGGCTAAATGATAAGTTGGTGCCGTTTGAAGTGAGCGGAGAGGAAGTTTATACAGACGCACGGGGTAATAAAACTATCGCCACCCGAGTTCGCGAGACATTACCAAATGGCAAGAGCTATATTACTTGGGACTTTAGACGCACCGTATACGATGATACATTTGTTGAGACGGTTCCAGACGGGCATTATTATATGATTGGCGATAATAGAGACCACTCAGTTGATAGTCGTGATTGGGGAATGGTTAAGTCAGAAAACCTAGTTGGCAGAGCAGAAATTGTACTTCTGTCGGTAAACCGTGACTTTAGCCTTTTGAAACCGTGGACTTGGTTCAATTTTCGTAAAAGAGCCTTTGTCAGCTTACGGAGCGGCGTTTGAGTTCGCAAGCACATGAACAAGCATTACAAGCTCATATAGCCTATACTTTTGGTGATGTGGACTTGTTACGAAGAGCTTTAACCCATGGTTCTGTTGGTGATGGTAAGCCTGTTGCGGATAATGAGCGTTTGGAATTCCTTGGTGACAGGGTTCTGGGCTTGATCGTTTCAGAAATGTTATTTACTAGCGATGATACTGCCAGTGAGGGGCAAATGGCGCGGCAATTAAATATGTTGGTGAAAAAAGAAGCCTGCGCTGTTGCTGCCAAGGAAGCGCAACTGGGATCTGCGATTTACATGTCGAAAGCAGAAGAAAAAAACGGCGGACGTGAAAAAAACTCTATTCTGGGTGATACTTGCGAAGCTGTTTTGGCGGCGATTTATCTTGATGGTGGGATGCAGGCCGCCAAAGACTTTTTTAATCGTTTTTGGGCGAAGCAATTACACGACATAAACAATACAATCAAAGATCCTAAAAGCCTGTTGCAGGAAAGAGCATTAGCCAAAGGTTTTGGCTTGCCACTTTATAAACTCCTTGGCCGAAAAGGTCCGGATCATAAACCGGAGTTTCAGGTGATAGTCACATTGCAGGGCTTTGAGCCGGCAATTGGCAATGGTGGATCTAAACAATTAGCCGAGAGCAAAGCGGCCCAAAAACTTCTCATAATAATGGATGAAAAACAGTGAGTGAACAACACCGTTGCGGATTTATTACCTTAATAGGTGCGCCGAATGCAGGTAAATCAACTTTGGTCAACGCCTTGGTTGGCTCAAAAGTTTCAATAGTCACCCACAAGGTGCAAACCACTAGATTTCGAGTGCGCGGGATCATGATTGAAGGAAACTCGCAAGTCATTTTGGTGGATACTCCGGGGGTTTTTGCACCCAAAAGAAGACTTGACCGGGCAATGGTCAAGGCTGCTTGGCAGGGTGCGGAAGAAGCTGACAAAATAGTCCATATAGTTGATGCTGCTGCGTGGTTTCGCGCGAATGATCCAAAGCTGGCGCGACCTCAGGACAAAAAGGCCAAAGTTGATGTAATAAGCATTGTGAAAGAGTTGGAAAAGCTCGAGCGTAAAGCGATTCTGGTGTTGAATAAAATTGATTTAATTGAAAAAGAAAACTTGCTGGAACAAGTAGAGTATTTCAATAAAACAGGTATTTACGATAATGTTATAATGTTATCAGCCACTAAAGGCTCCGGAGTGAAGGACTTACGGAAGCTGATGGCCGAACAAGTGCCAAATGGCGCTTGGCACTATCCAGAAGACCAAGTGGCAGACTTGCCGATGCGGATGCTGGCGGCGGAAATCACCCGTGAAAAACTGATGCTGCGTGTGCATGAGGAATTGCCATATTCTGCCAGTGTTAGCACCGAAAGTTGGGAACCGAAAAAAGATGGATCGGTAATTGTCCGCCAAGTGATATTTGTTGAACGTGAGAGCCAGCGCAAGATTGTTCTTGGGAAAAACGGCAAGGTGATTAAGGCGATTGGTCAAGCCGCTAGAAAAGATTTAATGGAAATAATGGGAAGTCAGGTTCATCTGTTTTTGTTCGTCAAAGTTGCCAATTGGGCGC
>JAKITZ010000062.1 GCA_021647805.1 Robiginitomaculum sp. | reverse complement strand
CAGCATCATGAAGCAATCATACAGGTGTTGCAAATAATTTGATTTATCTGCTCTTAATCGACTATAAGTTGTTTGCGCTGAATTTTATTATTCGGAGCGTGTTTGTTGTTGTATGGGGGTAATATGCGGTTTCTAATATTTTTAATCACCGGTTTTTTCTTGTTGTTATCGCCACTAGATTCCGCCGTAGCCAGACCATTAGAAATAAAATCAGAAAATTTTGTTTTAATCGGGGACGTGCATTCCTTATCAGGCAAAGGTTTGCTTCTCGAGCTGGAAAAGTATCGGTTTGCAATTTTGGATTTGTATAATGCCGATTTTTCAACTGACCCAATTCCGGTTCGCATATACACAGTATCTGGTAGCAGGGCATTAAAAGAAATCTCTGGTCTGTCTGGAATAGGAGGGGTCTATACGACAAATATTGAAGGGCCAATCTTTATGATAGACATCAGAGGGGGGCTTGCCCATGGAAGACCGGGGCGTGGCATTGCCATGCATGAATACACTCATCATCTTATGAATACCTATATGAACAAGTCTTATCCTCTTTGGTACAGTGAAGGCCATGCCAATTATTTTTCGACTTTTAAAGTCAATAAAGAAGGGAAGATGGTTGTAGGGCTGTTGCAACAACATTATAGTAGGCCGCTGTCGGCAAAGAAATGGCTGCCGGCAAAAACAGTATTTGGGTCGATTACTAGATACCCATTTGTCATGGGTTCCGGTTCAAGCAATAAATTAGATACGGCTGATTTCTTTTATGCGCAGGCATGGTTGGCGGTTCACTATATTCAATCGCATCCTGAATATGCAAAGAAAATGAATAAATACATTGATTTATTTAATTCTAGACAACCTCCTGAAAACATTTTTGAAACTGCGTTCGAGGTTTCGATGGACGATTTTCAATTACAATTAAAAGATTATTTTGCTAAAAATAAATACAAAGTCTTTGCCATTAAGCCTACTAAGTTGCCTAGCATAAAACCGATGCAAGTTCGCTCCCTCTCAAGAGGAGAATTTGCATTTCATAAAGCAGAAGCAATGCGCTATTATCGTGGTGCTGCAATACCAACACAAAGAATGATTGATCAATATAAAAGAGCTACGAAGCAACTCGGTGAAACCCCGCACATTCTTGTTGGCTTGGCAGAACTTGCTACGTGGCAAGATGATTTCGATGGTGCAAAAACATATATTGACAGAGCCTTGGCGCAAGCTCCCGATGATCCGAAAGTCAACCATATGGCTGGTATGATTCTGGTATACAAAAACGAGGAACAAATCAGTAGTGAAAGTGAGTTACGACAGGCTAGGTGGCATTTGCAGAAAACTATAATTGCTGAACCCAAGAATATCAGTGCGCATTTTTATTATGCCAAAAGCTTTGGCTTAACTAATCAACGCCCAAATTCTCAAGCATTGGCTTCTGCACAAATTGCTTTGGAATATTATCACGGAAGTAGGTTCTTTGAGAGTAATTTAATGTTGGCTGATGTGCTTAGCAGGGCTGTAAGAGCTGACTTAATGCGTCCGGAAATTGAGTGATCTATTATCGATGTCCAAGATGACACAACGGATCGGTAAAGGCTTTCAAGTTACACTCAAAACGCCGAAGATGCCGGTGTTTTGAGTGTGTTTTTCTTTGTTTTTCACCAATCGCCCAAGAACCTGCGACCATATTTCTTTAGCTTATGAAACAACTAATTTCCTGTTTGACCTTGACCAGGGGGTGGTGTTTCATGCAGTAATGCTAATTAAGCAGTTCCTTATATTAGGGCTTTGCAGTAAATAAATATAATATCTGTAAGAATTTGGACGCAATCTGGAGAATATTTAATATGCCAAAAACGGCCGAAGAAACCATTGGTAACGCCAAGAAAATGACGATCATTTGAACTAAAGGTTCGTTGGACTGGGCATATCCTCCTTTTATATTAGGCACGACAGCTGCTGCTATGGACGTTGAGGTTACCATGTTTTTCACATTCTACGGTTTAGAGCTGTTGAAGGAAAAGCTGAACTTACAAGTAACACCATTGGGTAATCCAGCGATGTCTATGCCGATGGGCGGCATGCATATGTCGATGCCAAATATTGTTGGCATGGTTCCTGGGGTGACGGCTGGCGCATCAATTATGATGAAAAACCTAATTAAGAAAAAAGGTGTTGCAAGCATAGAGGAATTGCGTGAGGCAGCGGTTTTATCCGATGTTCGCATGATTGCCTGCCAAATGACTCTTGATTTGTTTGAGTTAGATAAAAAAGACATGATAGACGAGATTGAAATTGGTGGAGCGGCGACTTGGATGGAAAGCGCGCTTCAATCCGATATAAACTTATACATGTAATTAGGGGAACAACAAAACATGGCTGATGAAACACTTGATGCAAAAGGCTTGAATTGTCCTTTGCCAATTTTGAAAGCGAAAAAATCACTAAAAGGGATGGGCGATGGACAGACGTTAGAGGTTCTATCAACAGATCCCGGCTCGATTGCTGATTTTCAAGCATTTTGCCGTACTACTGGGAACGAATTATTAGAACACTCGGTCGACGGTGATATCTACAAATTTCTCATCAAAAGAGTTGTCTAAATAATGGGTGATTCCGTAATTTTCAGTTGGATCGCATCAATGAATCCATAAAAAAATAGTAAATTCAAATTTTAATCCAATCAAGCTAACTACCGGGGAGGGTAATATGACTTTGATGCTTAAAAGAACAATACGTACCACATTTGTCAGTTTACTAGCTGCGAGCGCATTAAGTGTTCCGGCATTTGCAACTGAAGGATATTTTCAAAACGGCACCAGTGCCAGATCAAAGGCATTAGCCGGTGCAGGTGTGGCTGATACCCGTGATGCAGCTGGGGCAGGTATCAACCCTGCAGGATTGTTTCGTGCCGGCAACCAGTTTCAATTATCTTTATCTGCATTTAACCCTAATAGACAATTTACCGGCACTGGGCCAGGTTTTACCCCATCAGGGGTGATTAAATCTGGCGAGAACTGGTTTCCTGTACCTGGGTTGGCTTATTCAAGACAATTCAATGATAAATTCGCTTGGGGCATCGTCCTGATTGCTAATGGTGGTATGAATACCTCTTATGCCCGCGATTTAGCCAACTCTGTTTGTGGAACTGGGCCGTTTCCTTCTGCAACGGGCGTGTTTTGTGGTGCTGGAACTGGTGTTGATCTAAACCAAATGTTTATCCAACCGACATTCGCTTATAAGCCTATGGAGGGCTTTTCTATTGGTATTGCTCCGGTTTTAGCTGTGCAGAAATTTGAAGCTCGTGGTTTGGCTGCCTTTGGTGGAGCATCGGTTGATCCAGCTAATTTGACTAACAATGGTTCCGATTGGGGAACGGGCCTTGGTGTGAAATTAGGCGTTGAAATTGATAGTGGTAGCGGGTTTCGTTTTGGAGCCTCGTATCAACCGAAAATTATAATGGATCGGTTTACCAAATATCGTGGTTTATTTGCTGATGGTGGCAAATTTGACGTTCCATCAAATTGGCAAGTTGGCGTAGCCTTTGATATGTCAGAAGACATAACTGCGATGTTTGATATCAGGCACGTCAGTTATTCTGGTGTTCCGGCCATTGGGAATTCTTCACGTACTCCAAGCTTGTTTGGTAGCTTTGGTGGGCCGGGATTTGGCTGGAGTAATGTAACGTCGTATAAGCTCGGCGTTGAATGGCGCAGAGATGAGTGGACTTGGCGCGGTGGGTATGCTCGCAATAACAATCCTATTGGCGCTGATGATGTAACCTTAAACATTTTGGCTCCCGGTGTAACCAAGAGCCATATTACCGGTGGTTTTTCGTATGCAGTTAATGAGGGCAATTCTTTTGATTTTGCTTTAATGTACGCACCGAACACCTCTGTTTCGGGTATTGAAGTCACACCTGGTGGGTTAAATCCTGGGCGTACTATTGAGTTGAGTATGAATCAACTTGAGGTAACCGCAGGTTGGACTTGGAATTTCTAATCTTATTTAATCTCTCTATTCCACTTATTGGCCTGCTCGAGTTTAACGCGAGCAGGCTTTTTTGTATTATTTCAAAAGGATGCGGGCATTGTTGTTGGTGATGACGCAGTGCAAATTATTTAATTTATTATACTCAAAATACCGAACTAAACGGTATTTTGAGTATATTTTATCTTCTGGATCCATCAACTTAACCAAAAACCGGTTCCCACTTTTTGGGTCGATGGAGTATAAGTAAATCAAACGGATGCCTTTCACACTTTCAATTAAAGTTGGTGGTAAATACTTGTGTTCTGGTAGATAACTTTGCTAGTTAACTGGTCTGTTGATTTTGTGGGGTGTCATAGTGACTGTTAGTTTTAAGTTTAGTACAATGAAGTTATGCTTAATTGTAGCCTGTGGATTGTTGTTTTCCTTTCCAGTATCAGCGACTCAACCCCCCGATGCAGCCGAAGCGCAGCGTATGCGTCAAATTTTGGCAATGAAAGGGGATTTAACCCCTGCGATTATTGCTGAACAGGTCGAGATAAAACGAAAAATGAAGTTCATGCGTGAGTTGGGTAACCACCAGCTTGATCCATATTTATTCAACAAGGCAATATTGGGTAGTGCCAGAGATTTTTATCGTGCAAACGGTATGTCGAAGAAACAATTAGAGGTCACAGCTCCACAATCAACAGTACCTCCAAGATGGCGTGGCATGCCAACTACTGGTGATGTTCGGGTTTTTGCCTTGCTGATAGACTTTTCCGATCAGCAATCGACTAATGATGCCAGTTTTATTAACTCCAATCTTTTCGGTAGTGGTGTTGCCGGGAACTTCCCTCAAGATAGCATGGCCAATTATCATGACCGTGCTAGTTATGGGCAATTGGATCTTTCTAATGGTTCAACACTTGGTTGGTATCGTCCCTCTACTGCTAGAGCTGATATTGCGCAAAACACTGCTGGCCGAGAAGTCCTTATACGAGAGGCTATCGAAAGTTTTGATGCGGCGGGGCATGATTTTAGCCAATACGACAATAATAATGACGGCAGAATTGATTATTTCCTAGTTATTTGGGCTGGGCCAGATAATGGCTGGGGTAATTTTTGGTGGGGCTATCAAACAAGCTATAGCAATTCGTCATTTGTTGTTGATGGCGTTAGATTGGGCAAATATTCGTGGCAGTGGGAATCCCGTCCAGTTGGCGGCACATTTCACCCAAGAGTAGTAATTCATGAAACCGGACACGCTTTGGGCTTGCCTGATTATTATGATTATGACAACTCCGTTGGCCCAAGAGGCGGCGTTGGTGGTCTTGATATAATGCATGGGAATTGGGGCGATCATAGTTGCTTTTCCAAGTGGGTTTTGGGCTGGTTAGAGCCAACTGTTATTGCCTCTGGTAGTCAAAGTATTACTTTAAGAGATTCAGGAACAACACAGGATTGTGTGGTTTTATGGCCAGGTCTTGCTACGGCAGACCATTATTCTGAAATGTTTATATTCCAGAATCGCCATCGTACCGGGAATGATACAGGTTGGCCTTCTGATGGGATTTTAGCTTGGCATGTTGATGCGACCTTAGCGGCTGGTGGCTTTGACTATTTATATAATAATTCTTTTACTTCTCGTAAGTTGTTACGATTGATGGAAGCCGATGGCCTTGAAGAGATCGAACAAGGTGGCTCTGGTGACGCCGGTGATTTTTACACCGCAGGTCAGGTTCTTGATCCAACTTCCAGTCCAAATACACTACAATATTCTGGAATAACTTCCGGCGTTAGCTTAAGTGCGATTCCTACGCCCTCGAATTCTATGACGATTAATGTTGCAATTGGCGCACAAGAAACCTTATTGGCCACACCTGGAACTAACTTTATTAGCAGACTTGAGCCTGGTGCAACGCCAACGCTAACCAGTATGGATTACTTGTTGAGTAATTCGGGCGCAAACCCGTTAGACTGGACTGCTTCCTCAAGCGTTAGTTGGATGGATATATCACTAAGTTCCGGTACACTAGCCGCCGGCGCGGAAGTTACTATTACAGTTTCATTGAACGCAGATGCGCTTGATTTGCTAGAGGGACTACATGCCGCAGAGTTAGTTTTTTCCAATACTACATTGGGTGCTGGTAGCCATAAGCGGTCAATACAATTCACCGTTTTCCGTTCAGCGGAAAATGATGATTTCGCTAATTCGGAACTACTCAGTGGTATGACTGGCAGTGTAACTGCGAATAACGAACTTGCATCTGAAGAGGCCGGTGAACCAAAACACGGTGGTGTAACAAATGGTGGTAAATCTTTGTGGTGGAAGTGGGTTCCAGCAGCTAGCGGTGAGGTGGTGATCGACACTACCGGTAGTGATTTTGATACACTTATGAGTGTTTATGGTGGCAGATCTATGGCTAGCTTAACCACTGTCGCTTTTAATGATGATGGGGGGGCTACTCGTACTTCAAGAGTAACGTTTACCGCTCAAAGTGGAATGCTATATTATATTGCTGTTGATGGTTGGAATAAAAAAGTTGGCAACATCACTCTAAACTGGTCACAAAGCAGTACGGCTCCGGCTTTGTTGTCGTCAATTTTGCCAACCACCCGTTCTGGAATTATGGGCGCACCATTAACAGCTTTTGCTTCTTTGATTAACACAGGCTCTAACGCTGCCACAGGCTGTTCAATTGCTCGGCCATCGGGAGAAACTGCAACATTTGGGTTTCAAACTACAACTCCGGCAAACGTGCTTACTGGTTCGGCAGATACGCCTGTTGATATTTTGGCAGGAGCGACCCAGAATTTCGTGTTTGGGTATACACCTAACAGGGCTATGCAAGGCGCGCAAATTGGCTTGGTGTTCGATTGCTCAAATACATCACCAGCACCAAGCGTTCCGGGCTTAAACAGGTTTACAGTCTCTTCCGCTAATGTAGCAGTTGCGGATCTAATTGCCATTGCGGCAACGGTTTCTAATGATGGGATTATCAATATTCCCGGTGAGACAGCTACTGGATTCTTTTCTGCTTCGGCAGTGAATATCGGCTCTGCGGCAACTATTACTGCTTATGTTGATGATGCTGGTGCTGGATTGGCTCTTGAAGCGCTGATTTGCACAACCGATGCACTTGGTAATTGTAATGCCGCGCCTGCTGCGGATGTGTCATTTGATTTAGCAACTAACGAGGTGGTTCTACTAGCAGTTTTTGTTACCGGCCAAGGAAATGTTGTTCTTGATGCTGCAAATAGCCGCTTGTTCTTACGTTTTGATCAAAGCTCGATCCCTCGTGGTGCAACCAGTGTAGCAGTTCGTACTTTTGTCGATTAATTGAGTTTGCATTGATTTTTTCGTTTACTTCTTGAGCGCACGGCTTATAGATTTTGCGAATGGAACAGCGAAAAAAACGACTTAAACTACGGGCGTGGAGACGTGGAACACGAGAGCTGGATCTGATTTTCGGAACGGTTGTTGATCGTTTGCTTGATGGCCTTGATGAACAGGGCGTTACGCAAATCGAAGCTCTGCTCGATGAAAACGATCTTGAGGTATACGATTGGTTTATCGGCAAAGTTCCTATTCCAAAACGTCACAATAACAATATGATGAAAGAGTTGCAGAGCTTTACAATGCTCTCAGCGAAACTTCAATTAGGGCGCACTAGCTAGATGGACGACGCTGTTATTGAATCTTTTGCCTCTACCGCTGGTCATTTGTTAGTTTCAGGAGCACCTGAAGGCCTTGATGCGCAAATTGTATCCGAGGCAATATTAGATCGTGAAGGATTAGGTGTTTTCGTTGCCAGAGACGATGTTCGCGCCGCAAGGTTCATTGAATGTGTCAACTTTTTTGCGCCGAACTTAAAAACCATATTCCTACCCGGTTGGGATTGTTTGCCTTTTGATCGGGTTTCTCCATCTGCTGATATTGCAGCAAAACGATCAGCAGCCCTGTCAGAACTTGCGGTATATCACGAAGATACAGAGCCTTGCTTAATCGTAACAACTGTAAATTCGTTACTACAACGGCTGCCTCCTGTTGATTTACTGGGTAAATCTAGATTTTTTGCCAAAGTTGGTCAGGAAATATCCCAAGATGAATTACTTAGTTTTTTGCAAACCAATGGCTATGCAAGAGTTAGTAACGCAATGGAACCCGGTGATTTTGCCATTCGTGGCGGGGTCGTCGATATTTATGCGCCGGGAACTATCGAGCCAGTGAGGTTGGATTTCTTTGGTGATACTCTTGAGGGCATTCGTTGTTTTGATCCAATTAGCCAGCGTTCAACGGGTTCTATGCAGGTGGTGGAGTTAACTCCTCCAAGCGAAGTTTTATTGGCTCCTGAATATATTTCAAATTTTCGCCAAGGCTTTATTGCTGCTTTTGGTGCAGCGATTGAACGTGATCCTATTTATGATGCAGTAAGTGCTGGTGCTAGGCCGCAAGGTGTTGAGCATTGGATGCCGTTGTTTTACGAAACCACGACAACATTATTTGATTTGTTTGGTGAAAAGCCATTATTGGTATTTGATCATTTAGTGTCCGAAGCAATACCCGAACGCTTTAAGCTTATTGAAGATTATTATTCCGCCCGTGTTAATACTCATGTGGGTAAAGGCGCAATGTCGGCTCCAAAATATCGAGCTTTGCCACCATCTAGTTTGTATTTGTCTAAACAACAGTTAGAGAAGCAACTAGTTCAGGTTGATTTACGCAAATTATCGCCGTTTACGCTTCCAAGAGGCGATAGGGTTGTTGATGTAAAGGCACGTGAGGGGCGTAATTTCTCGATTGAGCGGCAAAATCGTGACAACAATGTATTTCAGTCGGTTTGCGAGTATATTGATGAAGCCCGTACAACTGGAAAACGGGTGCTAATTGCTTGTTCTAGTAGGGGGTCGAAAGAACGATTGTCGCAAGTGCTGTCTGATCATGGTTTGCGGGCTATCGCAGATGCCGATAATTATATATCTGCTGTAAAAGCTCCAAAAGCAGTGGTGCAAATGCTGATATTGCCTTTGGAAAAGGGGTTTCAAACTGAATTCCAAGTGTTCCTGTGTGAACAGGACATTTTTGGTGATAGACTTTCTAGGGGCAGGCGCAAGCGGCGAGCCAAAAATTTCATTTCCGAAGCAGGAACACTTAGCCTAAACGACTTGGTGGTGCATGTTGATCATGGAATTGCCAGATATGTAGGCTTGCAGACTGTGGACGTTCAAGACGCTCCACACGATTGTTTGGAACTTGAGTATTACGGTGGTGATCGTTTATTCTTGCCGGTAGAGAATATCGAATTATTAAGTAGGTATGGTGGAGACACGGCTGAGCATAAACTTGACCGCTTAGGTGGTTCCGGTTGGCAAGCTCGCAAAGCAAAAGCCAAAAAACGTTTGCTGGAAATGGCTGGAGAGTTGATTAAAATTGCTGCCGCTAGGGAATTGAAAACAGCTGAAAAGATTCACCCCGCAGATGGAGCGTGGGAGGAGTTTTGTGCCGGCTTTCCTTATACGGAAACCGATGATCAGTTAAATGCCATTACTGATGTATTGGAAGATATGGCAAAAGGCCGGCCAATGGATCGGTTGATATGTGGTGATGTCGGGTTTGGTAAAACCGAAGTAGCGTTACGTGCTTGTTTTGTTGCAGCGTTAAGTGGTCGCCAAGTAGCAATTATTGCACCAACGACATTATTGGCACGTCAGCATTTTGCGACATTTAGCGAGAGGTTCAAAGACTGGCCGGTAAAAGTACGGCAATTGTCGCGCTTGGTTCCTGCTAAACAGGCGGCTCAAACCAAGAAGAATTTGGCCGATGGTCAAGTTGATATTGTGATCGGTACTCATGCACTGCTTTCGGATAGTATCAAGTTTCGTAACCTTGGCTTGATGATTATTGATGAAGAACAGCGCTTTGGGGTTAAGCATAAAGAGAAGTTGAAGAATTTTAGAACCAATGTCCATGTGTTGACTTTAACTGCAACCCCGATACCGCGTACCTTACAAATGGCTCTTGCGGGCATTCGAGAGCTTTCATTGATTGCCACGCCACCGGTCGATAGGTTGGCAGTACGCACATATATTTCACCATTTGATCCGGTAACAATCCGCGAAGCATTATTACGTGAGCGTTATCGTGGCGGTCAAAGTTTTTTTGTTGCTCCAAGAATTGCTGATTTAGAAGGAATAGAAGAGTTTTTACGCGAGAATGTGCCAGAAGTTACATTTGTCGTGGCGCACGGGCAGATGCCGAGCGCTGAGTTAGAAGATATTATGACCGCGTTTTATGACGGTAAGTTTGATGTTCTGGTGTCAACGACCATAGTTGAATCCGGGTTGGACATTCCTACCGCTAATACTTTGGTAGTTTTTCGAGCTGATAGGTTTGGCTTGGCGCAATTATACCAGTTACGCGGTCGGGTAGGGCGCTCAAAAGTCAGAGCCTATGCTTATTTGGCAACACCGAATAATTTCAAAATTACCAAACTGGCCGAACAGCGTCTTCGGGTGTTAAGCTCGTTAGATCATCTTGGAGCGGGCTTTACTTTGGCCAGCCATGATCTGGATATTCGTGGCGGTGGTAATTTACTGGGCGATGAACAATCGGGGCAAATTCGCGATGTCGGGGTCGAATTATACCAATCGATGTTAGAAGATGCCGTGGCTGAGCTGCAATCTGCAACTGATGATGCTCCGGATCAATATTCTCCGCAAATCAGTACTGGTGCATCGGTTTTGATACCTGATACTTATGTTTCTGACCTTGATGTGCGTTTGTCGCTATACCGGCGATTGGCAAACCTCGAAGAACAAGTTGATCGGGAAGAGTTTGCCGCAGAGCTTATAGACAGATTTGGAACTTTACCTAATGAAGTCAAGCATTTGCTAGGGGTTATGCAGATCAAGGCTGATTGCTTAGCTGCTGGAATAGAAAAGGTTGATGCTGGCCCCAAAGGGGTGTTGATAACATTTAGGAACTCCAGTTTTGCTGATCCGGTGGCATTGATCGAGTTGATTTCACAAAATCCGCACGGCTTTAAGATGCGAGCTGATCATAAATTGTTTATTCGTGGTGTATGGCCAGAACCGCAGCAAAGGTTAGCTGGTGCAGGTAAATGGGTTAAGGTGATT
>JAKITZ010000061.1 GCA_021647805.1 Robiginitomaculum sp. | reverse complement strand
GTGTCGGTAGTCGATCAGTGCTTTGCGGTCTGGTTTCATTTTGTGGCGATTGTGGCCGCTCAGGTGTTACCGGATCAACCGGCGTTGTCGCCTCCCTTTGTCTTATAGCCTCAGTCTCGACACTTCGTACGGCTTGCTCCTGATCGGCATTGTTATCATTTGCTTCTCGCTCAACTATGATTTCTTCAGTTGTATGTTCTTCTACACTATCTGTTTCATGCTCACGGTTATTTGCATCGGGCAAAGCGTCGGTTTGCGTATTTGCAACTGGCTCTAATATACGTGCCGGTTGTTCAGTGGTGGAATTATTCGGCTTAGCTCTGTTCAGGACATTATTTGCTCGCTCGATAACAGGTTTATTTATCGCTTCGCGAATAATTGGTTTTGGCTCAACAGGTGTTGTGTTCCTTGGTGTTGCCTCTGGTTTGACGACTTCATTTACCGGTATTGCCGTCGTTTTTAATTTCGACTTGGTTAAAGTCGTTATTTTGCGTTTAAGCGATTCAACCTGCAATTTCTTTACGTCAACTTTAGCTGATATTGTGGTGACTTTATCTAGGGAAATGTCACCTTCTAAATTGTCTAATTGATAGCCATAGATGAAGTAACCAGCATCGCTTTGCTGCACATATCCGCTTAAAGATACATTGTCTGCCTGACCGGAAAAAGGTAACTCTAATGACTCAGGCAAAGACGCAGGAGTATCTTCTGCCGGATCAATTCTGCTGGCGACAATTACTCCGTCATTGCGGCGAAAACCGCTAACCATGATATTATCGCCAATGGCTGGATATACGCTATCTGTTGGCAAAATCACTTTTTGTCCGAACACAATCGCCTGATTTTCTGTAATGCTTTGAACAATTCCTATAACTTCAAAGCGCACCTTAATACTTGATGCAGTTAAGGTTCCGTTGTGATCAGCGCTGGTTAGAACTTGCACTATTTGTCCGATTTTCAGATCATCAATACTTGCGGCTTTTTGATTGAATTGTACTTTTATATCAGCAGGATAGAAAATCCTTGCATCATTAACATAGATGCTGCCGAATTGATCAATACGGCCAATAAACCCGGTATTGATACCGGTTCCACCAACCCCGCCATTACCAATTCCAGTGCCACCAATTCCACCCGGACGCATAGCAAGTAACAATATGATGATTGCTAACACCAGCCCGCCAACAATTAGGTTGGTTTTGTTAGCCCTGAAAATAGTGTTATTCATCATCACCTCCGAAAAAATACACTCCAAAGGTCATTCTTTGGTCGGAATCACCTTTACTTACGTCTTTTTCCTCTAGCTGTTGTGCTTTGGAATTGATCCGCAACAGGCTCTGAACGCCCAATTCTCGTGATAAATCATGTAACTCAGATACTGATTGTTTGCTCAAGCCGGAATAGTGTACGCTTTGATCGAGAAATGCCGGCGTTTGACCAGAAATATTGTGAGTGCTGGCGGCAATATGATCGTGCAGATTAAGGCCAAAATACCAAGCTAGATTATCGAAATCCTGATCCGGTATAAATGATGAAACGTCCAAATAAACCTGATCATCATCGGTAATGGTAACAATCCCGCTACGGGTTAATTCATCAAGAATTGCCCGTGGGTGCATATCCTTGGATATAGCTCTTGCCAATTGCTCAAAGCTGTTTTCTCCGCTGCGTGGTATTGGTTTTGGTGCACCGTCCGGGTTTTGGTATGTTGGATCAGCCAACCATAGAGCAATTATTTGGGCGCTGATCGAATGATCAGTCAAATCCATGTTAGCCGGTTCATCTTGGTTCTTGAATTTACGAATATCTTTTCTATGAACTCTGGTTAACAGACTGATCCGGCTGTCTGAGGGGCGTTTATCGGGATCGAGACGAAAGTCTTCGGCAGCAATATCGATATAAGTTCGTTTTAGAATTTCCGTAAGTAATGAGTAAGTAATACCAAACCGGATAAATGCGCGAACCAAAGGCCGTAAAATACGGCGAACTGCCGCAATCAACGCTTTTGGAGGTTGTCCGGGGCTGGTTTGGTTGTTCATACTCATTCGCTTCATCTGCGTTCAAAATTATGTTTGCTTTGTACACCTGCAAGCCGTGGGAAACAATCCCTTTTGCTATTTACAGGTAATTGACCGCCTTCATTGCGGGGGTTGCAACAAAGGCGGCCATTTTACAGCCAGTAAAGAGGCTTCAAGCAATTGTCGGTAAGAGCAAAACCCTCATTGCTTTAGCCGTTGGCTGTTATTGGATCTGTCATTCATTTAGTGGCGAAAACTCAAACTTATACCGCCACCGGCATCTGGACTTCCGTTGGAAAACCCTAATATCGCATAAGTCTGAAATCTAACTTGCTTGCTGAGCTTATAACTAACAAATCCGGTCATTTCTGAAGGGTCAGCACCACCAAAACCGGCAGCTTCACGATAGTCATAAATCATGCCGATACTTGTGTTATCTGATAAATTAACACTCATTCCTGCTGAACCAAGAAAACCACTTTGCAAAGGCAAAACAGAGGAACTACCGATAAACCTGTAACCTATTGTACCAAACCAGTTAACTGAACCGGAAATTTTGGTAAAATCCATTTGCGTAGTGTAATCAGTTTGTCCGGTTCCAAGGTTATTTTGCGATGATGCTGTTGGAAGCTTTACTTTGCCAGTAAAATCAACAAACAAAGTGTTATCTTGGAGTATTTTTGTATAGCTCAAAGAAGCTGTTATATCGCCTAAGCCTGATTGCGTAGTGATTGCATTTGCCAGCCGGTTACGGCGGATCGGTCCAATATCTCCACCGCCAACCACCGTGCCGGGGCCAGTGATGCGAATAAATGGAACTGTTGCTTTAGCAGTAAAGTTCCCAAACAAAGCGGTTCCACTAAATGGAACATATAAAATTTCTGTTTTTTGTGTGTCGGAATAATTACCGCTGGTAAAATCAATACCAGTGCTCCAGCGATATTCATTGTCCACGGCAATAACGCCAGTGCTGGCAAATAATACTACGCTAATTACTGTTGTTGCTAATTGCTTGTTCATAATAAGCCCCCTTAAATTTTAACGATAATCCTAATTTAATTAAGTTATCCGCCCGGATTGTCTACCGGGCGGATAAATTGTCAACTGCCGCCTCTTGCTGGGCGTTGAACTCGATGTGGCCGAGTAGTGCGAACCGGACGTACTCTGTTTGGTGCGCGCTCAACTCTTCGATCACGACTGCGATCTACTCTTTGACGATCGGTTCTTTGACGATCAGCTCGATCGCGACGGTTATCAGCTCGATCACGCCTTTGATCGTTTCTGGCCTCGTCTCGCATTGACGATTGCTGCTCGGAAGCTCTTGCACGAAACGAACTGATTACCCTGTCATTTGGCGGGTAATGGGCAGTAACACTAGCATTGATCCAGCGTTGAATCTCACTGCGATTATAACCGGAATCAACCAAATGATCGACAATTCTTTGATAATTGTCACGGGTAACTTTTAGCTCCGTTGGTGGCGGTATTTCAGATGCCAATGCACTAGCTGTAACGCCGGTAATACTAATCGCCATTACAGCCAATAGGCTGGTCAGTTGCTTTTTCATAATTTCCTCCTGTTGGGTGTATTTAGGTTAGGTAGTGTTGTGATATATAAATGGGAAATTTTCCCATGTCAATTAAATTCTCAATAAACACTCTCTTGCGGCACAGCAACTATCGCGCTAACAGGATTGTTATGAGCAAGGAAAAAGAAATAATTCTGCATGTAACCACCCAAGATGGCACAAAGCATAAGCTGGTTGCCTTGGACGGTTGGCGGGCGATGGAAGTAATTCGTGACTATGGCTTGCCGGTAAAGGCCGAGTGTGGCGGTGCTTGTTCGTGTGCCACTTGCCATGTCTATGTGGCGGATAATTGGACGGATCAATTGATCGAGCCAACCACCGAAGAAGAAGACATGCTGGACGAGGCTTTCGAGGTGCAAGGAAATTCTCGCCTGTCGTGTCAGATATTAATGTCCGAAGAATTAAGCGGGCTGGAGTTAAAACTAGCACCGGGGTCGGAGCCGGATTAAGCATTTACCTTTAGATCAACTGTAAGGCCTTAAAACTCGTGGTCATGGTTTTGCCGACAATGATATGATCATGCACCCGGATCGATAACGCCTTGCCAGCGGCAACAATTTGCTTGGTCATATTAATGTCATCGACGGACGGAGTTGGATCACCACTTGGGTGATTATGCACCAGAACTACTGCCGACGATCCAAGCTCGAGTGCTCGCCTCATCACTTCACGTGGATAAACCGAAGTATGATCTATGGTTCCTTGATTTTGCTGTTCGTCGGCGATCAGGCGGTTTTTTTTGTCAAGGAAAATCACCCTGAATTGCTCTCTGGTTTCGTAAGCTAACAATGCGCGGCAATAATCATTAAGCGCACTCCACGAAGATATGATCGGCTGATCTTGCAGGCTCTGGCGCATCATATAAAGTCCGCTGGCCTGAATGATTTTTATCTCGCGGGCAACCGATTGACTGATGCCGGAAATTTCCTGTAACCGGTCAATGCTTGCACCCAAAACACCGGAAAAATCACTAAAAACTTCTAATAGGTTTTTCGCCAAAACCTTTACATCACGCCTAGGAATAGCGCGAAACAATATTAATTCTAGTAATTCGTAATCGGCAAGACCATCAGTACCAACTTCGTCAAAGCGTTTACGCAAGCGTTCTCTATGACCATGAAAATGCGGCTTTGGTGTCGGTGGTTTAGCCATCAGGCAGTAGGGTTATGTAAGCCGGCTGGCGAAAGTGTAAATATTTCCGCGCCGGTTGCTGTAACGCCGATCGAATGTTCGAATTGTGCCGATAATGATTTATCACGGGTAACGGCTGTCCAGCCATCGCTTAGAATTTTTACCGATGGTTTGCCAAAATTTAACATCGGCTCAATAGTAAAAAACATTCCTTCGCGCAATTCTGTGCCTTCGCCTTTATTGCCGTAATGCAAAACATTAGGCGCGTCATGAAAAACCCGCCCTAACCCGTGGCCGCAAAAATCCCGCACTACCGAATATCTGCGTGCTTCGGCATATTCTTGTATTGCCGCGCCAATGCAGCCAAGCGTCGCCCCGGGTTTAACTTCTTTAATGCCGATCATCAGCGCTTCATAAGTAGTATCTATGAGTAACTGCGCACGACGTTTTATTTCGCCAATGGCAAACATTCTGGAGGTATCGCCGTGCCAGCCATCAACAATTACCGTGACATCGACATTGGCAATATCACCGGTTTTCAAGGTTTTGGGTGATGGAATTCCGTGGCAAACTACATGGTTGGTCGAGATGCATAATGTTTTGGTATAACCACGATAGAACAGACAAGCGGGCAATGCGCCATGATCAAGAACAAACTCACGCGCCATTTTGTCTAGATCATCGGTAATTGCGCCGGGAACCATGTGCGGAACAAGCATATCCAGACACTCTGCCGCTAGTTTTCCAGCGGCTCGCATACCGGCAAATGCTGCTTCATCGTGCAGTTTTATCGTGTTACTGCGCTCAACTGGTGTTTGGTCTGCTTGGCTATACATATCGGCTCTACTCAATTTATTGTCTAATCTTCAGGCTTAATCACCTGATAGTGATGGCTAAGCTCCTTACTCATACGCGCTGGGCGGCCATTGTCTAGATTTATACATATAAGTTTCCAAAGGGAACGAAAAATTGTTTTGCCATTATCAACCCGTCTTATCTGGTACTGACGTTCAGCCCGCAATCTTCCATCGGAGGCGGTAATCCATACCGCAACATCAAGTTCATCACCAACATAGGCAGCTTGTAAATAGTCGCTTTCGGCTCTTATCACCGCCATTCCGCGTTTGGCTTTCGCCAACACTTCCGGATCAAGATCAAAACTGTTCCAGTGTGCCCACGCACATTCGTCAAGCCAAGTATTATAAACCGCATTATTCACATGGCCAAACAGATCAATGTGCTCCGGTTTGGCGGTCACTCGATGAATAAACGGCTGTGGACGGTCCCAGCTGTCGGGTTTTTGTAAGTTTGCGCTCATCAAAGTTGCACCGGTATTTCGAGGGTTATGTTGTTCTCTTGAGCAGTGATGTTGCAGGCCATGGCGACAATTTCAACCCCTGCTTTTTGCGCAGAGGTTAAAGCTGCGGCATATTCGGGGTCAATGTCTGCTGCCGGGTTGAACTGTTGGCAATCGCTACGTTGAATAACAAATAACTGCACAGCGCGGTTTCCTGATTTTACCTGTTCACTTAACTCGAATAAATGTTTGGCTCCGCGTTTGGTCACACTGTCGGGAAATTCTGCCAAACCAGAAGTACGCGACAAGGTGACGCTTTTGACCTCTACATAACAAGGTCGGCGGCTTTGGTGTTCAAGCAACAAATCAATTCTGCTGTTTTGCCCGTATTTTACTTCGCGGCGGATAGTCTCATAACCGGATAATTGTTTTATCTTGTCGGCATTTATTGCTTCTTCGGCCAGCTTGTTGGCCAAATGAGTGTTGATGCTAACCAGTGTATTGCCCAGATCAATCAGCTCTAGTGAATATAATAATTTGCGTTTCGGGTTTTGGCTGTCAGAAACAAAAACACCATTTCCCGGTTCGGTTAACCCCAGCATCGAGCCGGGATTGGCACAATGAACAGTACGAATCTCACCGTCTGCAAACTCTATATCAGCCAAAAACCGCTTATAGCGTTTGAGCAATTTTCCGGGAATTAGTGGCGGATCATATTGCATTTAACTATCCGCTTCAGGAAACAAAACAACTGGGTCTTCGCTATTCCAAGCGGGGTATTTTGTCATCACCGCCCCAAACTCTGCCGACGATAACCATTTGCTTAGCCAGCTTTGCACAGCTTTTGGCACGCTTTGTTCAAACCATTTACGATCAACTCCGGCAAATTGGCGAATAAACGGGAAAACAGCAATATCTGCCAAAGATGGTTGTTCGCCAAATAAATATGCAGATTGCCGCAATAGCCCATCAAGAACTTGCAAAAACTGTAGTCCAGCGGCGCGATGTTGTAGTGGGTCGGCATTCTCATATCGATTGCCGTATTTATAGCGATCAAGATTGTGTTTGAACGAGCCATCATTGTCGGCAATCAAAACCAGCATTTGCTCATGTTTGTTTTTGTCCGGTGATAATAACTGTTGCGGATCATTATTTTGCAAAGCCCAAAGCATGATCTGTAAGCTTTCTTCGATCACGGCTCCATCGGTAAGTTGTAATACCGGCACAGTAGCTTTTACGGAAATATCCAGCATCTGTTGCGGCTTGTTTCTTAAAACCACTTCACGAAGTTGTACTTGGCGCCCACAGGCCTGCACAGCCAATCGCGCCCGCATTGCATAAGGACAGCGGCGAAATGAATATAATACAGGAATGGTGGAAATATCTGGCAATTTTGATCTTTAATACTATTGGCTCTAAATAACAAATGTCCATAAATGACCATAATTGCAACTTATTTTCCTTGAAATCCATTGCTTAACTTGCCTTGAAAACAAATAAGGGAAGATATTGATGCAAAAATTTAAGTTACTTGGTATGATGTTGGTTTTTGGAATTACTGCTTGCGCAGGTGACAATACTGAAATGGCTAGTCCAAAGCCGCAGCAAAAGCCAGAAGCAGATAAAAGCAATATTGCTGTTAGTGCTTCAAGAGTTCATCTAGGCACTATCAGTAATAGAGTTGCAAATTTCGCGGTGCCTAGGCCTTTGCCTATCATTGATCGTGATCGATATTCAACCGAGCCAAGCAATCCGATTAAATTGGTATCCGAGCAACCGGTTTCTACTTTTTCCATTGATGTAGATACCGCGTCTTATGCTAATGCTCGCAGGTTTCTAAATGACGGAGTTTTACCGCCATCAAATGCGGTGCGTGTTGAGGAGTTTATCAATTATTTTGATTACCAATATCCAATTACCAGCAATAAGCAGCAACCGTTTTCAACCAATATCAGCCTTACTCCAAGCCCGTGGAACTCTGGTACGCAATTATTGCATATTGGTATCAAAGGCTATGACATAAAGCCGGACAAACGCCCGGCGGCAAATTTGGTGCTGTTGTTTGATGTATCTGGTTCGATGCGCGGCAAAGACCGTTTGCCTTTGGCTATAAAAGCCATGAAGTTATTAGTCGATCAAATGAACAATAAGGATCGGGTGGCGATAGTGGTTTATGCTGGTGCTGCTGGCATGGTGCTTTCGCCGACAACCGGCGATAACAAGCAAGCTATTTATGCGGCGCTGGAAAACCTAAAAGCCGGAGGCTCTACCGCTGGCGGCGAAGGGCTTCGTCTGGCTTATTCCTTGGCCGAGCAAAACTTTGATGACAATGCCGTCAACCGGGTAATTTTGGCGACCGATGGTGATTTTAATGTCGGGGTGGTTTCTGGTGAACGATTGGAAGATTTTGTAACTCGAAAACGCGATAGCGGTATTTATCTTTCGGTGATGGGTTTTGGTCGTGGCAATTATAATGATCAAATGATGCAAAAAATCGCCCAAGCCGGAAATGGTAACGCGGCTTATATCGGGACTTTGAACGAAGCCAGAAAAGTGCTGGTCGAAGAAATGCACGGGGCGTTATTTACCATTGCCGAAGACGTTAAAATACAAGTGGAGTTCAACCCGCAAAGAGTCGCAGAATACCGGTTGATCGGTTACGAAACCAGAATGTTAAAGCGCGAAGACTTTGCCAATGATAAGGTTGATGCCGCCGAAATAGGTTCCGGCCACACGGTAACTGCTATTTATGAAATCACCGCACCGGATTCAAAATCCAGAATGATCGAAGATTTGCGCTATGGAAGTAAGGACAAGTCCGTAGTAAAGCTAAGCGATGAAATAGCCCATGTTCGGATCCGTTATAAATTACCAAAGCAAGATCAAAGCCGCCTTATCGAGCAAGCTATTACTGATGCCGATAAGGTTGATAAGCTCAACCAAGCACCGAAGTATGTTCAGTTTTCAACGGCTGTTGCCGGGTTTGCACAAATCCTACGCTCAGAAACCAGATTGCAGGATTTTGGTTTTGATCAGGTGATTGCTCTGGCACAAGAAAGCAAAGGTGCTGACGAATTTGGTTATCGCGCCGAGTTCATTTCTTTGGTGCGTTTGGCCAAAATTGCCGCCACGCAAGAAACTTTGGAAATAAAACAGAAAAACACTGATTAAACTTAAAATAGATATTTCCTTTTCCAAACTAATCTGCATAGTGCGCCTAAAGCTGTCAGGCACATGCGGGCGTGGCGGAATCGGTAGACGCACAGGACTTAAAATCCTGGGATCGCAAGATCGTGGGGGTTCAAGTCCCCCCGCCCGCACCACGCTTCGCCCTTTGGGCTATGGGTGGCACGCCACGTATAGGACAATTAGGTGGAAGCAGTGTGCGGCGTAGTGAAGCGAAAGCGAAGACGTACTATGCGCTATGTTTATACTGGTTTAATCTGCTCTTTATCATATGCCCCATTTATAACACCTAATCGGCGTTATCTAGGGCAGCCTCTTATTCTATTTGTTCAGGTTTGTTATTTAGGGCTTTAAACACCCCAGAAGACAACATTTTCTCGTGCAACTTCTTATGAGATGACGCAATACCCTTGCCTAAGGTAGCAAGTGTTTCATTGGTTTGGGAAATTTTCTGATGTTTCCCTTTTCCAAAGTGAACCTCGACAAGTTCACCCCGCGCATCATTGGAGTCTAACACCCTATGGCCGTGTATCGCCATATTACGACGGTCCAGTATTTTTTCTTTTTGCAGTTTTGTACGAAGCTCCTTAATTGCATCAACTGCATCTTTTGGCGCATTTAAGTGGTTGGCTAAGGCAAGAGATAAATTTATTCGTGCCTGAATATCTCTGCCTGCTGACACGATTTTAGCCGTGTCCTCATCTATTCTTAGTAACGAGCCTATTGTTAGCATCATCAGGTATTCTAAATGAGCCCATTGAAAACAGATATTTCCAATCTGAAGATTTCTGTCGTTTAGCAAAATATCATTTACGTTTTTTGCCATAAGCTCTTCCCCCCTTATATTGATACACTAAATTACTGCCTACCTACCAAGCCCTCTATCACGGCTCCCAAGTTCCCAACTGATAGATCCTGACAAGCTGTGACCCGTGATTTGACGTCCCCGATAGCGTTCCATTACATCGCGCCAAGGCACGAGGTGAAATGCCCGATGAGTTTCTGTAACTGCATGTGCCCCTGATACCAATTCCATTTCATGATCTATAAACTCTCTATTTATCGATCATGACATATCACATGTTGATTAATAGAAAGAAGATTATTCATCATGTCAGCTTAAATCAGAGTTTTAACTTGCTTTCCCATTCTTCCAATTCCTGCCAAAATTAGTTCGAGGTTTCTCCTGTTCGGCACACCATTTTCCTTGCGAAAAATAGTACGTCCGGTTCTTTTGGGTGTGGTTATTCTTTTTTCAAAGAAACGTATCTGATGAAACATAAATCTCGTTTAAAAAATGGCTTCATCGCCTCTTTTAAATCACGCTCTTTAATCGACGCATCAATTGTGATTAAATCGTTGTCGCGTGTAACCGAGGATACGCCGTTTATGTTTTCTATGTCTTCGGCAAGAGTATTGGCATACATATCGAAATCATAGTCTTCATCTAGACCGAAAGGGCAGTCTCTATTTATGTCACTTTCTTCAAATTTTTTTATTTTTAAAACATATGTCATTGCCCGTAATTACTTTAATTTTTCAAGCATGTCCGAAAGCGGCAGGGCGGTTATGTCGTCTTTCATGGGGTAGGTTTCTGTGCCGCCGTAAACAACCCATTTTTTTGTCGGCTTGATGTCGGTGCAAGCAAGGTGGAAACCTTTGGTGAGTTTGGGCGCGGTGGTGCGTTTAATCTCGATAGCCCATGTTTGGTTGGCAAAGCACAAAACCAGATCAATTTCTGCGCCTGCGGCTGTGCGGTAAAAATAGCTTTCCGTTTCGGGCGGAGCATTGGCGAGAATGTTTTCAATAACGAAGCCTTCCCAGCTATCACCAAGCTTTGGATTGCCTAGTAAATTCTCAAAGTCAGGAATATGCAAGAGGCTATGCAAAATTCCGCTATCGCGAATATAGATTTTGGGCGATTTGACCAAGCGCTTGCCGACATTTTGATGCCAAGGCTGCAAACGCCGAACCAGAAG
>JAKITZ010000286.1 GCA_021647805.1 Robiginitomaculum sp. | reverse complement strand
ACAAGAATCCAGACAATGGTAATCGGGATAAAAACTTTCCACCCCAAACGCATAATTTGATCATAACGATAACGCGGAAACGTCGCACGAAACCATAAGAATAAAAACAAAAATATCGATGTCTTTAAAACCAGCCAGACTAAGCCGGGGACGAAAGCAAACATTTCCTCAAGCACTGGAATCCCTTGGAATGGTGACAACCAACCACCCAAGAACATCAGCACTGTTAATAATGAAATCAATATCATTGCAGAATATTCTGCCAGGAAGAAAACTGAAAATGTCATTGCAGAATACTCAACATGGAAGCCTGCAACAATTTCGGACTCACCTTCGGCAACATCAAAAGGTGCTCGGTTAGTTTCTGCGACACCAGACAGATAATAAATAACGAACATAGGAAACAGCGGGATCCAAAACCAATGTAGCACGCTGCCTGATTGTGCATGAACAATATCCGTCAGATTCAAACTACCACCAGCCATCAAAACACAAACCAAAGCAAAGCCCATGGCAATTTCATAAGAAACGATTTGAGCAGCAGAACGTAAAGCACTCAAAAGGGCATACTTCGAGTTAGATGCCCAACCCGCAATAATACAGCCATACACACACATCGACGTCATCGCCAATACATAAAGCAAGCCCGCATCAATATCAGCCAGTATCAATCCATCATCAAAAGGAATAACCGCGAACGCTGCTATGGCTGGCACAAATGCCAATACAGGTGCTAAAAGAAACAACAAGGTATTCGCATTGGTAGGAATAATGGTTTCTTTCATGATTAATTTGATGGCATCCGCAATCGGTTGCAACAAACCAAACGGACCAACCCGATTGGGACCGATCCTCGCCTGCATAAAACCAATGACCTTTCTTTCTGCCAAAGTAATATATGCCACAGCACCCATAACAGGTAATGCTATAGCTAAAATTTTCAGTACTATCCAGATGATTGTTTGCAATGCTTCTGGAAGCACAGAAAGTAGATTATCAATAAAATCAAGCATGCGTAGCTCTCACCATGTCATCCGTGTTTTCACTTGTTTGTGTTGTTTTTTCAAGGCTGATTTCAGAACCCTGAGCGGATAGTTTTGCACTAAGTTCAGTGCCAGCAGGTATGGCCACACAATTTTCTGCCAGACCGCTGTCAATTCTCACTTCTGCCAGCGCGCTTACACCAGCTTGTTTTATCAAAACCGAATCACCATTTGATAAGTTAAACTTAGAGGCTGTCCTTTCAGACAAACCAACTTGCGAACTTTTGATCGCATCATGCGTTGCCTGCAAGGCAGGAGCTCTCCGCACAATTGCATCTCCTCCGTACATCGCAACACCACCAGTCGATACCAAAGCGGCTTGGCTTTTAATGTTCTTCTTTAGTTCATAATGAATCGTGGGCGTGTTCGCCGATAAATCTTTTGTTTTGCTTTGAATTTCATCAAGTATATCTTCGGCACTCATGTAGTCAAAACCATCGGCTTCAAACAAATTACCCAAAACACGTAACACTTTCCAAGCTGGGCGTGCTTCGCCTTTTGGCGGCACACAACCATTAAAGCTCTGCCAATCTCCTGCTGCGTTAACAAATGTACCTGCCGTTTCAACAGACGCGGCAACCGGCAAAATCACATCCGCGTATTCTTTTAAGCTATCGCTAGAAAACGCCGAAAGCGAAACCACGAAACTGGCATCCTTCAACGATTGTAAGCTTCGTTTGGGGTCCGCCGTATCAAACTCAGGTTCTACGCCCATCAACACATAAGTATTCAGGCTATTAGCGAGCATTTGCGAAGCATTCAAACCCGTCTTGCCTGCTTTGACTCCACCGACAGAGCAATGAGGTAAGACGCCCGCGATACTTGCGCCTGCGCTGTTTGCGCCGTCAGTTAAATAACCCAATTTCGCGCCGGTCACTTCAGCCAAGGCAGATGCAAGAACTTCCAAGGAAGACCCATCGGCGTGCCAAATTGCCTGGTTCCCCAGTAATATCGTACTCTTTGTTCCTTC
>JAKITZ010000285.1 GCA_021647805.1 Robiginitomaculum sp. | reverse complement strand
GTATTTTGAATTTTTGCTGGATGGCGAGGCCGACAAGAACAGCGTACAACAACTGAGCTGGTGCGAAGTAGAAGGCATTGCCGAGAAAATTCCAGTACAGGTTCTGGACACTCCAGAAGGTAAAACAGCAAATAAAAACAGTATCTGGCTTAAATGCCAAAACGCCCTGCCAGCCGCCACCAAAGTCCGGCTTGTTTGGGAAAAAGGCATTACCTCACCCAGCGGCATTGCAACCACTTCGCGCCAAAGTTTTGACTATAAAGTCCGCTCACCGTTTACTGCAAAATTCACCTGTACCCGCAGTTCGATCAAACAGCCCTGCTCTCCTTTATCGGATTTCACCTTGTATTTTTCCTCGTCAATTTCTTTGCAGGCTGCCCGTAAAATCGGCTTGCAACAAGAAGGGCAAGATATTGTTTTGGCCAAAGTCGAAGAAGACAGCGAACGCGGCGATACCAGATATGTCTCGTTTAAAGGGCCATTTGCAGAAAATACTAATTTTCAAATATTTTTACCAGAAGGTCTGCAAGACGACGCTGCCCGCCCACTTAAAAATGCCAAGTCATTTCCATTGTCATTCAATACCGGTAAATTTCCGCCTTTAATCAAATTCTCTGGTAATTTTGGCATATTGGAGCATAAAACCGGCGGGCTGTTGCCGGTTTCAATTCGCGGCGTAGAAGCACCCTTGCCAAATCTTGCAATAAGTATTTCCAGCAATGCTGATTTTGTAAAAACCAAAGACCCGTTTGAGGTTTTGGATTGGATGGAAAAAGTTGAGCGTTCACAATGGGGGCAATTAAAACAGCCAAATGGCAATTGGGAGTATGTTAAAGACAATCCGCAGCCATCTTTGTTCGCCGGCCAAGATCAAGTTGATAGTTTCACAATGCCAGAAACTCTTGGTGACAAAGCCCTTGAAGTAATTGGCATACCGCTAAAAGAGCCTGGCTTTTATGTGGTTGAACTAAGCAGCCAAATTTTAGGTAATGCTCTAAACGAGAAAAAAACCAGATACCACGTAGCTACCAGCGCACTTGTTACCAATATGGCGGTGCATTTTTTATGGGGTGATGAAAGCTCGGCGATTTGGGTAACATATCTCGACAGCGGCCTGCCAGTGATGGGGGCGCAAGTCCAAGTCGGTAATGAATGCAACAAGCAAATACTGTGGAGCGGCACAACCGGCAAAGACGGTGTAGCCATGGTTGGTGGCGATATACCGGCGGGTAGCAATTGGAGTTCATGCAATAACAAAGAAAACCCACCGTTAATTGTTACTGCTAATAAGGGCAAGGACTTTAGCTTTTCCCGTACGAAATGGAATGATGGCCTTAGCCCGTGGGAATTCGGACTGGATAGTTATTATTATAATGATGATCCGGTCAAAGTGCATACGGTTTTGGATCGCTCATTATTTAGAGCTGGCGAAACTCTTTCGATGAAGCATTTTATCCGAGAGAATACGGCAACGGGCTTTGGGTTATATGATAAAACGCCAAACGACATCAATGTGGTTCTTGTTCATGACAACACTGACCAGAAATATAAATTCCCAATACAGTTTGATAAATTTGGCCGGGCGCAAAACCAATGGAAAATCCCCAAAGATGCCAAACTTGGTTCTTATTCGGTGGTTATCGCCCACAAAGGCGGAATTATTGGCTCGTCAGCAGATTTTCACATAGAAGAGTTCAAAATTCCGGTGATGCAGGCGTTTTTAACCGGCCCTACCGCTCCGGTGATCGCGCAAGATAAATTGCAAATTTCGGCATTAGTTCGGTATTTATCCGGCGGTGGTGCTAGCGGACAAGAAGTACGGGTAATTAGCGATTTACAAAGTGATTGGAACCGGTTTGATCAATGGAAAGACTATACATTTGATTACCGCAATATTGTCGTAGGCACGTTCAAACGCGGCGAGCAAATTGGCGAAAAAGAACCAAGTTTCAATAGCGATAGCAGCTTGAAACTAGATGCCAATGGTTCGGCAAATGTCACAATATTTAATCTAC
>JAKITZ010000060.1 GCA_021647805.1 Robiginitomaculum sp. | reverse complement strand
ACCCTGCAGATGCAAGCCGCATTGAAGGTTTGCCGAGAAGATACCGACCTTGTGGTTGAACTGGGATCTGGCTGGGGATTAAATGTTCTGGACATCTATCTGTCTGGCGGACCCTCTAATGCCAAATACCGGGGGATGGAACTGAGCCGGTCTGGCCGCGAGTGCGCTACACGTCTGGCTGCATTGGAGCCTGCTTCGGATTTTGAGGCTCTGGCATTTAATTATACCCAGCCAGATTATCCACAATTACCCACAAGCAATGGCCATACTCTAGTTTTTACTTCCCACAGCATTGAACAGATCCGCAACCTTCCCTTTTCGGTGATCTTAGGTTTTCTCGATCGCGGAACTCCGGTTACTGGCGTGCATTTCGAACCCATTGGTTGGCAGGTACGCGAGACAACCGGCGAAACGTGTACCGCAGGCGCGACACGAGAAAATTCAGCAAGAGCGGGATACAATGAGAATTTCTGGTCCATGCTTCAGGATTTGAAAGAAAGAGGACGCATAGTCATTCGACGTGCCGAGGCAGATTACTTTGGCCACAAAACAAAAAACGTCTCTACTTTCATTGTCTGGGATTCGGTGCCGTTGTAACCCTTAATGAAGAAACTTGCAGGGCAAGACTTGCCATAGCGATCACGTAGCATTGTCGATTTACCGGCTTTTGCCTTACTTCCTCCGACACATTCTTGTTACGCCATGTTGTCTTTAGCAGTTTCAATAATCATGTCTTGTGTGTTTTCATCCAAATACGGGTGCATTGGCAGGCTAATAACATTGTTGATACAGTCCTCAGTATTTGGCAAGCCGCCCGGTTGGCTTGGAAACACCTCATAAGCAGTTTGCATGTGAATTGGCTTTGGATAATAACGCGCTGTTGGAATGCCTTTTTCTTTCATTCCAGCAGCAAAAGCATCTGGATCAGCCACTTCAATAGTAAATTGCGCCCAAGTAGATACCACACCAGCCAATACTGTCGGCACGCGCAAGGAATTACTGCGCAAACCATCAATATAACGAGTAGCTACCGCATTTCTTTTTTCAATTTCATCAGCAAACACACTTAGTTTTGACAATAAAATCGCAGCTTGAATAGTATCAAGACGTGAATTCATACCAATACGTACATTGTCATATTTATCGGTGCCTTTGCCATGAATACGCAAAGAATCTATCACTGCTGCCATTTCATCATCATTTGTAATAACCGCGCCACCATCACCATAACAGCCCAATGGCTTGGCAGGAAAAAAACTGGTAGTGGTCACATCCGCCCAGTGTATAGGCTGTTTACCGTCTTGTGTGGTACCAAAGCCTTGAGCACTATCGGCAATAATTTTTAAGTCAAACTCGCGGGCTATTGGTTGTATCGCTTTATAGTCCGCTGACTGCCCAAACAAATCTACGGCTATTACTGCGCCCGGGTTAAATTTACCCTCCAGCTTTACTGCCTCAATCGCCCGACGCAACCCGGCCGGATCCATATTGTAGGTTTCACGATCAATATCAACAAATACAGGCGTTCCGCCCATAATGGCAATTGCTTCAGCGGTAGCGCAATAGGTAAATGACGGACAGAACACCGCATCACCCGGGCCAATTTTCCATGCCATAATTGGCAAAATCAACGCATCAGTACCATTGGCACAAGCAATTGCATGACGAGCTTCACTAAATTCACTGAGCTTATATTCTAATTCTTTTACTTCTGGCCCCATGATAAAGCGGCCATGCTCCAGAACATTTTGAATTCCCGTGTTAATTTGTTCACTCAATCGTGCGCGCTGCACTTTTAGATCAATAAATTCAATACCCATATCAAGACTCCTAATTTTTACTTTAGCCTTGCGGCAAATTTGATATCTCTAACCCGCGCAACACGCATAGAGCTTTTTTCAGCATTAGTGAAAGGTTAGTGCAATAAAAATCACATGGGTTTTCCACCAACAGAACCCATAATAACTAAGACCGCCCGATACTCACATAATTAAAGCCAAGAGCCCGTAAGTCCTCAGGGTTATAAATATTACGAAAATCAACAATAGTTTTGCCAGGCATAACCTTGTTTATCTTGCTCCACTGTAAGGCTCGAAATTGATCCCACTCAGTAATAATAACTAATACATCAGCATCTTTCGCGCAGTCATAGGCATCTTCACACCACACGACTTTTGGCAGTAATGGCCCGGCCTCTTGCATAGCCTCGGGGTCATACGCCTTGATATTTGCACCGCTCTCAATAAGAGTTCGGATAATATCCAATGATGGCGCCTCTCGCATATCATCAGTATTTGGTTTGAAAGAAACACCCAATATTGCAATAGTTTTGTTGGTAACATCACCGCCACATATAGCTATTACTCTATCAGCCATCGACTGTTTTCGTAATTTGTTGGATTTTATAACCGCCTCGACAACACTCACCGGCGTACCAGCATCTTTTGCTGTACGCACTAGCGCCAATGCATCTTTGGGAAAACACGATCCACCATATCCCGGACCCGCATTTAGGAATTTGGAGCCAATTCGTTTATCCAAACCAATCCCCCGCGATATAGCCTGCACATCAGCACCGACCTTTTCGCACAGGTCTGCCATCTCGTTTATAAAAGTTATTTTGGTGGCCAGAAAAGCATTTGCCGCATACTTGATCAGCTCGGCAGACCGTCTTGAAGTAAACAATATAGGTGTTTCATTCAAAAACAAAGGTCGATAAATTTCTTTCATTACAGCAATTGCTTTTGGTTCCACGGTACCAATAACTACTCTATCAGGGCGCTTAAAATCATCAATAGCAGCACCTTCACGCAAGAACTCTGGATTGGATACCACCTCTATATCCGCTTGCGGGTTACATTGCCGTATAATTTCTTCAACCTCGTCACCAGTGCCGACAGGAACTGTGGATTTATTGATAATTACTGTAAAACCAGATACTGCCTTGGCAATTTCTGTTGCCGCCTGTCGAACAAAACTAAGGTCAGCAAACCCGTCACCGCGCCTTGACGGGGTTCCAACAGCAATAAATACGGCATCAGCATTAGCTACCACATCAAACAGCTCAGTAGTAAACTCAAGGCGACCTTCTTTGACGTTATTTCTAACTAATTGCTCTAACCCGGGCTCAAAAATAGGAATTTTGCCATTCTTTAGGTTTGTAATTTTATCATTATTACTATCAATACAAGTCACATGATGACCAAAGTCTGCAAAACATGCTCCAGATACCAAGCCAACATACCCAGTTCCGACCATTGCAATACGCATTTAACTTCTCCTGCCCAAACTAGGATTCAGACTGCAATATAACACTATCACAAATAAAACATCATCGTTTTACAAAAAACCGTTCACAATAAATTGCGAATTGCTGTAATCCATACAAAGGTTTTAGATAATTACCCAAGTACTGAATTAAACAAAGGCTAGTACATGACCATACTTATCACTGGGATTGCCGGCTTTATTGGTAGCTCTTTGGCCAAACGTTTGCTTGATGCCGGCGAGACCGTAATTGGCCTCGATAATTTGAGCGATTATTACGACCCCACCTTAAAACAAGCTCGACTGAATCGTTTGACCAGTTATGAAAACTTTTCGTTCCACTTAATGAACATCGAAGACTTAGAGCAATTAGATAACTTGTTTGCCAAACACGAACCAACGCATGTAATTCATTTAGCTGGACAGGTAGGGGTTAGATATAGCCTCACCCACCCGCAGGATTATGTATCCTCAAACATTGTCGGTTCATTTCATGTCATCGAGTGCGCTAAACGCTATAAAACCGAACATCTTTTGATTGCTTCTACCAGTTCGGCTTATGGAGCCAATACCGTTTTTCCGGCCAAAGAGATCGACCGTGCCGATCACCCTTTGACTATTTATGCCGCCTCAAAAAGAGCTGTTGAATTGATGGCTCATTCTTATTCTAACCTGTATGGCCTGCCGGTCACCATGTTACGGTTTTTCACCGTTTATGGCCCATGGGGTCGACCAGACATGGCGCCGTTCTTGTTTGTGGGCGCTATATTAAACGATCGTCCTATTGATGTTTTCAACCATGGTAAAATGACCCGAGATTTTACCTTTATTGATGACCTAACCTTTAGCTTACAAAAACTAATGCAAGCCCCACCGGTACGAGGAAAATCAGTTGGAAGTTTTGATTCCATTAGCCCAGTAGCACCGCACCGGGTAGTCAATATTGGTAATGCAGATTCAATTCAATTGATGGACTTTATTCGTGCTATCGAAACAGCCACCGGCAAACAGTTCCAGATCAATATGCAAGAAATGCAGGCAGGAGATATGGTAAACACCTGCGCTGATACGAACCTATTACAAGAATTAACCAAGTACCAACCGACAACCAGCATAAAAGATGGCGTTGGCAAATTGGTAAATTGGTATCAGAGCTTCTATAAGCATTAGGATTCAACGATTCGGGAAAGCTGGGTAGACAAATGTCAGGCAAACAAAAAATCGCCTTTATAACCGGCATTACCGGTCAAGATGGAGCCTATTTAGCTGAGTACTTGTTGGGAAAAAATTATATCGTCCATGGGTTACGCCGCCGCACCTCATTGTTCAATACAGACCGGATCGAGCATTTATACCGCGATCGGCACGAGAAAAACGTAAATCTATTCTTGCATTATGGCGATATGACCGATGCCACAAATTTGATTCGCTTGCTCAAAGAAACCGAGCCAGACGAGTTATATAATCTAGCAGCGCAAAGCCATGTACATATCAGCTTTGATAGTCCCGAATATACCGCAAATGCCGATGGACTTGGAACTTTACGATTATTAGAAGCTGTTCGGTTATTAGGGCTTGTGGAAAAAACAAAATTTTATCAGGCCAGCACCTCAGAATTATTTGGACGATCACCGGCACCGCAAAACGAAGAAACCATGTTTCGCCCCTGCTCTCCTTATGCAACGGCCAAGCTCTATGCCTATTGGTCGGTGATAAATTATCGCGAAGCTTATGGTATGCACGCCTCTAACGGGATTTTATTCAATCATGAAAGCCCGGTGCGCGGCGAGACTTTTGTTACCCGCAAAATTACCAGAGCAGTTGCTGCAATAAAGCAAGGCAGACAAAAACAATTATTCCTTGGTAATTTGAATGCTAAACGCGATTGGGGTCATGCCAAAGATTTTGTTCATGGTATGTGGCTGATGTTACAACAAGAAAAACCGGACGACTTTGTACTGGCAACAGGAATCGCCACAACAGTTCGTGATTTTGTCTGTCGCGCCTTTCATCATGCCGGTATTACACTGGAATTTTCCGGAGCCGGAACTGACGAGATCGGACGTGATACTGTAACCGGCAAAACCTTGGTCAATGTTGACCCAACCTATTATCGACCCAACGAGGTTCACGATTTGCGCGGAGATGCCAGCAAAGCCAAAAACATATTGGGCTGGGAGCCACAAATAAGCCTTGATAGCATGATCAAGGAAATGGTTCAGGCAGATATGCGCGAACGACGGCTACGCTAGAAATAGCCAGGCGATAGGACAAATTAAAAAATTTACTTTTGTTGTTAAATATAAACCTTTTTGTGTTTTATATATTTTTATGACTGCCATTGCACAACAAATATCAATAAAAACTGATAGCTATCTGAAGCAATATCGTGACTGGTGTCACTATGATATGTTGCCTTGGTGGCTTGAAAACGGCATTGATCGGCAAAAGGGCGGCTTCTTTGAGCAATTTGATTTGCAAGGAAATGCTGATCGAAATTGTACAAGAAGAGTTAGAGTAGCCTCACGGCAAATTTATTCTTTCTCCCACGCACATACACTTGGTTGGACTGATGCCAAAGCAACGGTTCTTAATGGCATAGACTGGTTAATAGAGCGCACTTGGGGCAAGAATAACGAACCGGGTTTTCTGGCCAGAGTTGATGATGACGGCAAAGCTGTAGATCAAACCCGTGACTTGTACGACCACGCATTTCACATATTAGCTCTGGCCACAGCTTATCAAGCGACAAAAGATCAACAAATATTGGGTATGGCCAAGAATACCTTAGACTTTGTTGAAGAAGCACTTAGTGCAAAAAATGGCGGCTGGTTTGAGAACCAGAACTACGGCCAACCCCGACGGCAAAATCCACACATGCACATGTTTGAAGCATTATTGGCAATGTTTGAAGTCAGTGGAGACACAGCATACCTGAAGCGAGCCGATCAGGTGGCACAACTATTATTCGAACAACTGATCGATAGTAAAACCAGACTATTATTTGAGTTCTTCGATACTAATTGGAAGCCACAAATTCCAGCCCAGATTGAACCCGGACACATGGTCGAATGGGCGTGGTTATTGCATCGAAGAAACAGTTTTGCCGCAAGTCATCTCAACATTTCAGCCGCCAGCAAATTCCTGCAATTTGGTGAGAGCATTGGAATACAAGAAAACGGTTTATTGATCGATACTTGCAATATTCAAAGAGAGCCAATTACCAACAGCTCTCGTCTTTGGGTGCAAACCGAATGGTTAAAAGCCTTGTTAATTGCACCGGGGCAAAGTCAACAAATTGAACACGTCTGTCAGCAAGTATTCCAACACTATATCAATTTATCTCACCCGGCTTTATGGGTAGACGCAGTCAATTCCAAGAACCAGCCAATAGTCGATAAAGTTCCGGCCAGTGTTGTCTATCATCTGATCAGTGCCGCCGCGCAAGCAGAAGAAAACCTTTCAACCATTAATTCTAGAAATATTTCATGAGCAAACCAGTTATTGTTCCGGTTATAATGTCCGGCGGAGCCGGAACCCGTCTTTGGCCAATGTCACGACAAGCAGCACCAAAACAATTACATACAGTGTTCGGACAAAACACACTTCTACAAGAAACCGCCAGTCGCGTGCCAACCGACGCCGGTTTTACCAACCCTATAATTATTTGCGCTACCGCGCACACCAACCAGGTGCAACAGCAATTATCAGCCATTGGCGTAACGCCAGAGCAAATTATTGCCGAACCCTGCCCACGAAATACTGCACCGTGCGCGGCCATTGCCGCCATGGCAGTTAAAAAGAAATTTGGTGCAGATGCTTTGGTTTTACTATTGGCCGCTGATCATATTATTACCGATTCTGTTGGGTTTAGATCAATAGTTCACCAAGCAGCAAAAACAGCCACCAACGAGCATATCATAACCTTTGGCCCCAAACCAACTCGTCCAGAAACTGGTTACGGTTATTTATTGGTCGGTGACAATATTGCTGATCAGGTTTGTAAATTAGAAGAGTTTGTTGAAAAACCAGACATTGAAACCGCCAAAGATTATCTGCAAGATGGCCAATATTTATGGAATTCCGGCATGTTCTTATTCAAAGCGCAAACCATATTAGGAGAAATTTCCAACCACCGCCCTGAAATCCTCAAAGCAACGACAATAGCCTGGAAGCAAAGTCGTACAGTTGACAATTACCTATTGCTTGATGAAACAGCCTTTGCTGCTTGCCCGTCTGAATCCATTGATAATGCAGTAATGGAAAACACTGACCTTGGGGCAGTAATTGCATTGGATGCTGGTTGGTCTGATATTGGTTCTTGGACGGCTATTCATGAGTTGAGCCAAAAAGACGAGCAAAACAATGCCGCAACTGGTTCGGTAATTCACCTTGATACAGATAATTGCTTATTTCGATCCGATGGTATTCGCATTGCAGCAATAGGCGTATCCAATTTGGCGGTTATAGCTACAGAAGCTGCGGTCTTGATATTACCATTGGATCAGTCACAAAAAGTAAAAGATATTGTTGCACAACTACCCAAAAACGAACGCTAATAGTCATTCGCCCAATGATATATGTTTGCTAGACGAACGTTAAACTAACTGCCATAAACAAAAATTCATAACAGCTTGCGCGGAGACAGGCATGAGGGGAATAATTTTAGCTGGAGGTTCAGGCACACGCCTACATCCGATGACACTGGTTACTTCCAAACAATTACTTCCGGTTTATGATAAGCCGATGGTCTATTACCCTTTAACTACACTGATGTTAGCTGGTATTCGCGATATATTGATAATCACCACAAATCGCGATTTGCCAGCTTTTCAAGCCTTGTTAAAAGACGGCTCCGATTGGGGAATATCGATAAGTTATATCGTACAACCTGAACCAAAAGGCCTGGCACAAGCTTATACATTAGGAGCTGATTTTGTTGGTGATAGCCCGTCCGCTTTGATATTGGGAGATAATATTTTTCACGGAAGTGGATTAAGCACTCTATTACAATCAACGGCAGCAAACCCAAAAGGGGCAAAAGTCTTCGCCTATCAAGTAAGAGATCCCCAACGCTATGGCGTGGTAGAGTTTAACAGCTCTGATCTAGCTATATCCTTAGAGGAAAAACCAGAACATCCAAGATCCAACTGGGCTGTAACCGGACTTTATTTTTATGACAGCAAGGCCTGTGAATATGCTTCGGAGCTAACACCATCTAAGCGTGGCGAATTAGAAATTACCGACCTGAACCGTAAATACCTTGAGGCAGGAAGTTTACAAATTGAAAAACTGGGAGGGGTTATACTTGGCTTGACACAGGAACCCCTGAAACCTTGTCCCAAGCTTGCGAGTTCATCAAAACATTGGAAATGCGCCAAGGAACATTAATTGGTTCACCAGAAGAAACCGCGTATCAAATGGGTTATATTGGTGTTGACCAATTGATAAAGTGTGCTGCCGAAGTCGGTAAATCTGACTATGGCAGATATTTACAAAATCTAGCTTTGGAAGAGCCGCAACTTGCAGGAATTATTTCGAGGAAAGCCAAATAATGGAGTTTCTTCGCCTTGCCATTCCTGAAATTATATTGATAACGCCAAAGCAAATTATTGATGATCGTGGCTTTTTCGAAGAAACTTGGAATCAAAAAAAATGGCAGTCTGGTGGAATAAACGGCAATTTCGCTCAAGATAATCGCTCATTATCCACCCATGCGTTTACTGTTCGCGGCTTACATTTCCAAACTCCACCACACGCGCAAGCAAAATTGGTACGGGTCAGCAAAGGCAAAATCATTGATGTTGCCGTAGATGCCCGCACGGATAGCCCTACCTGTGGCAAACATGTATCCGTCGCACTGGCTGCCGAAAACCGGGCGCAGCTTTGGGTGCCCGCAGGGTTTTTGCACGGCTATGCCACCCAAGAAGACAACACTTCCGTATTTTACAAACAAACCGGATATTATGCGCCGGGCGGCGAGATTTCCGTGCTGTGGGATGACCCTGATTTAGGGATTGACTGGAATGTGGACGCTGGAGCCGCCGTCTTATCCGAAAAAGACGCGCAGGCGCAGTATTTTGCCAATTTTGAAAGCCCGTTTGAGCTGTTATGAAGATATTAGTGACAGGTGGGTGTGGGTTTATTGGCTCTTGGGTAGTCCGGCAAGCTCTGCACGCCGGGCATTCGGTCGCTAATCTTGATGCCCTAACCTATGCGGCAAACCAAGATAACCTCTTGGATATTGCCGGTAACAATAAATACGAATTTATCCACGGCGATATTTGCGACGGCGAAGTGGTTGGAGAATTATTCACCCGCATTCAGCCAGACGCCGTGATACATTTGGCAGCGGAATCTCATGTAGATAAATCTATTGAAAGCGCCAGCGCTTTCATCAAAACCAATGTATTGGGCACACAAGCCTTGCTAGACGCGGCCACAGAATACCGCACTTGTTTGGTCGGCAAACGCTATGATAATTTCCGGTTTTTGCATGTGTCCACCGACGAAGTTTACGGCGACCTCGGCCCGGACGATCCTGCATTTACCGAAACCACCCCCTATGCGCCCAGCTCTCCCTATGCGGCGAGCAAAGCCTCGTCCGATCATTTGGTGCGGGCTTGGCACCGTACACATGGCCTGCCTGTGCTTATCACAAATTGCTCTAATAATTACGGCCCAAACCAGTTCCCGGAAAAGCTTATACCGCTGGTTATTTTGCGGGCATTGGCAGGCGAAGAAATTCCGATTTACGGCACGGGCGAGAATGTCCGCGACTGGCTCTATGTTGGGGATCATGCAGATGCGATCCTCAAAGTTTTGGACGACGGTCAAATCGGCGAAACCTATAATATCGGCGGCGAAGAAGAGCGCACCAATATCAATTTAGTCCAGTGTATTTGCGCGGCGCTGGACAAATTACGGCCACGGAAAAACGGGTCATATGCGGAGCTTATCGGCTTCATCACAGACCGCCCTGGCCACGACAGACGCTATGCCATGAACATAGATAAAATCCGCGAGGAGTTGGGCTGGACGCCAACAATGAACCTGCAAGAGGGGTTGGAGAAAACCATAAACTGGTATTTGGATAATCCCGCATGGTGCCAGAAAATTCTCGACCGCACTGAGGCTACGCGCAGGCAAGGCCTAAATTTGAATTCGGACACAAAGTGACCCGTATATTGGTCTTCGGCAAGAACGGTCAATTGGCCACGGCCTTGGCCGCTGCCAGCACAGGCACAGAATTCAAGCTAGGTTTTACTGGCTCATCTGAGTTTAATTTAATTAAACAAGTTTCTGATATTTATAGCTATATTGCTAACTATAACCGGGTTGACGCGGTCATCAATGCCAGCGCCTACACCAATGTAGACAAGGCAGAAATGAGCGGTGCCGAAGACGCTTGGATACTCAACGCCCTAGCACCTGAGCAAATGGCCAAGGCTTGCAAAACGCTGGGTATTCCGTTTTTCCACGTCTCGACCGACAGCGTATTTAGCGGTAAAAAACCGTCAGCATACCAGCCAGACGATCCAGTTGACCCCGTCAATTTTTACGGTATCACCAAGCTGGAGGGCGAACGACTTATCCAAGCCGTTGGCTGCAATGGCACCATCTTTCGCACCTCATGGGTGTTCTCGAAACCCGGGCATAATTTTGTCAATGCTATGGTGGCGTTGGCGGATAAACACCGCCAAATCACAGTGGTCAACGACCAATTAGGGCTACCGATTTACGCCCCTGATTTGGCGCAAGCTTTGTTGCAAGCGGCGGGTAAGACAATTGCGAACCCCGCGCGAAAATTCGACCCCATCTATCATATTGTCGGCGGCGGCAAACCTATTTGCCGCTATGAATTTGCCAAGCTGATTATGCGTACCGCTAGCCTTGAAACCAAGGTCGCTCCCATATCCTCCGCCCAATTTGCAGCCCCTGCCCCGCGCCCCAAAAACGCGGTACTGGACACACGCAGTTTTACCGCTACATTCAAAGCGGAATTGCCAAATTGGCGAGTTGGGCTTAAACACATGCTATCAAAAACGGAAAATAAATGAGCAATAGAAAAGGCATAATCTTAGCGGGCTGCAGCGGCACACGTTTATACCCAATCACCTTGGCCGTATC
>JAKITZ010000059.1 GCA_021647805.1 Robiginitomaculum sp. | reverse complement strand
ATGCCAAAAAACGCCCTGAATTGGCCAAACAAATCGGTCTTGGCCGAGGCAAAGGCTCTAAAAGTTAAGTGAAGTATTGATTTTTTCGCCTAATTAGTGTGCCATTTTTGACTCACACTTACTTAAAATCTGAAAAATGATTCTAAAAAGCAAAAAAACACCATTGGGACTCTTGCGCTGATTCCATTGGTTAACCGATATTAACTAAACGAATCACTCTCAATAAAGAGAGTCCTGATAAATCCGTGGGGGATAATATGGCGCAGCTTCATTCTATATTTCGCAGTCAGTTGGAATTTGATACTCAACGTTATTTGTTCGATTACTGGCAAAGTAAATGTGGTCAGGCAAAATTGCCCAGCCGTCAGGATATATCGCCATCAGGTTTTGCTAAAGTGCTGCCGATGATTTCTTTGGTTGATGTTCATGAGAAAGACGGCTCCAGGCAGTACTGTTACCGGCTTGCGGGTACCGGTTTGCGTACCCATTATCAACAAGAAATTACTGGAAAAACATTTCAAGAAATAAATACATTGGGTATTTGTGAGCAATGGAATGAAGTGTTTGACGGAATTGTACTATCGAAAAAACCTTCAAGTGGCTTGTTTCAAGAAAGTTCTAACCCGGCAGGTCCTGCTCATTTTTGGTTGAGATTACCGTTGGTAAATGATTTTGGGCAGGTGAACATGGTTTTGTGCTATGATATATTCGCGCCTTTATCCGCCTCATCTTTGCAAAGAAGAAAACTAGCAACAATTGCTTAAACCCATAAATCACTAGCTATTAAAACTGGTATCGAATATTCTTCATTGACAATATAGGAATATAATCCTCATTATAGGACATCTGCTATAAGGTGTTCCGTGTAACAGTTAGAGGATTATACCATGAACAAACAATATTCACTTCGCATTCATGATGATGAGGCCAGAGCGCGGTTGAGCCGAGCATTGGTTAGTTTCGCATTCAATATAAAAGAGCAAGACTTAAGCGCGGCAACCCGTGGCAATGCGCGGGCAGCTTTTGGGCGGCAGGTGGCTATGTATCTGTCGCATGTAGCTTTTGAATTATCGCTTAGCCGGGTTGCTCATGCGTTTGGCCGTGATCGAACAACTGTATCGCATGCTTGTCATCTGATAGAGGATCGCCGAGATGATGCAGAATTTGACGATAAGCTCGATGCGTTGGAAAACTTGCTTCGTGAGGTGCAAGCCCCGGCATGAATGCCACAGAAAAACGCTTGTTTCGTATTCTGTCGAAATTGATAAAGCATCCACAAGCATTAATAAAGGACAATGCGGGTGGGTATAATGGCAATGGGGCAGGCGGCTTCGTTATCAAAATTCCAGCAGCAATAGTTAAATATGCAATTGCCCGTGGTCTGTTGGTGATTAATGAGAGCGGATTGGAAATTACCGATGTCACTGAGCAATGGCTTCGTCGTAACAATTCTGTAAAGGACGGTACGGCAAACAGTGGTGAGAGCTTTGCTGCCCAGCACTGGCAGTTGCAAGAGCGTGAGGTTTTTAGCGCCGATGGAGAATTTACCGCTGTTCGGGTTAATGTTGAGGCATCACCATTACTCAAAATGTACAGGCAGCGTGACAAGTTTGGAAAGCGATTTTTAAGTGATAAGGAGTTTGCCGCCGGTGAAAAATTGCGAAATGACTATGCCTGCTCGAATATGGGGCGAATATCTGGATCCAATTGGACAGGAATTGCGCGGGATAAATCTGTTGCTCTGTCAGCGTCGAGATTTGCTGATGGCAATATTAATGCAATCGACGCAAAGAGGCGGGTAATGGAGGCATTGGCTTGGTCTGGGCCAATGTTGGATCGGGTGTTGTTTTCTGTTCTTTTGCGGGAGCAGGGGTTGAACTCGCTGGAAATGGATCGCCATTGGCCGAGCAGATCGGCAAAAATTGTATTGAAAATAGCTTTGGCGCGATTGGCCTTGCACTATGGTTTGTAACGTTTAAGCGGTGATGGTTTTGTTGATGTATTCAATCATCGAATTTAGACCGTTGGCGCGTTGTGGCGAAAGATTATCTGCCAGCCCAATTCGCGCAAATATAGCTGCTGGATCAATACTGGTAATTTCCGTAGCGGTTTTATCGTTGATCATACGCAATAACACAGCGACTAATCCGCGAACGATAGCTGCATCGCTATCACCCTTGAAAGTAAATCTTCCTTGTTGGTCTTTATTAACCACCAGCCAGACTTTGCTAACACAGCCCTGTATTTGGTTTTCGTTGGTTTTGTCGGTTTCGAGCATAGCCGGCATAGCTTTGCCAAGCTCGATAAGGTGAGTGTATCGATCTTCCCAATCATCAAGAAAGGCAAACTCGTCTTCAATATCTTGCATAATACCAGCTTGTTAAAATCAGATATAAGCGCACATAGGATCAACCATTACCAAAGACAAGGCTTATTATGGGTCAATCGGTTTCTTTGTCTGTTTTATTCCAGCTATCGGAGGCCAAATTTATATAGGTCGTAGCTAGCTTTGATGTTTCGGAGGCGGTTTTACAAATATCCGGCTGGCTATCACAAATTTTGGCAACACTATTGGCGGCCTCGATCAATGATCTAGCGGAATCTTGGGCAATTTGCCGTTGGTCTTGTAAAATATCAGGGTTTTTGGGTAAAAATAGCAAAACTACTCCGAACCAAAAACCGGCCTTAAATATGAAACCCACTGATTTACTCCGTACTACAAGTGGTTTTTCCACCGTTATCAATTAAATCCATAATGCCGATTTTTCCCGAAAATACAAGCAATACTGCTCTTTGTCGTAAAGCAAAGGTTAGCAAATGTCGGTGATTTTTATTAAACTGCTCGCTTGGCAGAAGGCTTAGGTATGAGTTTTATGCATGAAATTGATGAGCGGTGATCAGTATTTTCTCAAAATGTAAAATTTTTTTTACGTAAAACATGTTTGACAATTCACAGTTTAACCCCATATGTAAAACAAGTTAGACATAAATGGAGGAAGAAATGACATTAGTAGAAAATATGAGCGAACCGGAGCGGCGTAGCTGGGTGACATTGATTGTTGATATGTTGGTATTCAGTGTTTTTTTGAAAAAAATGTTGGGCTGGGGTGGAGTTGAAAATTTATCCGCAGGCGAGCTGATTAAGCTTTATATTTTTATAATTATCGCGTCGATTATCCTTCATGCCATTATTGCCAGCGTTTTTGCATCGAGGGTGAAAAGCAGTGGTTATGAAAGTGATGAGCGGGATGTGGAGATTGAGCGTAAAGGGGCGCGAAACGGGTTTTGGGTGGTCTGCACTGCCATCAATGTTATTGTCTTTATGTTTTTGATGGAAAATACATGGCCGGGAGAATATAACCCTATTCTTGGGCTGTCATTCTTAACGCCAAGCCATATGTTTTTTGTTTTGATGGGTACTCTGTTTTTGGCTGATATTGTGTATCGGGCAACTATGGTACAGGCTTATCGGCGTGATATAGTATGAAGCCGCCAAAAAAGCCACGCAAGGGCAAAGTGCTAAACCAGATACGGCGCATTCGCTTGGCTCGAACTGCATTAACCCAAGAGGAACTCGGCAAGCGGGTCGGCGCCACCCGCCAAACTATTATTGCGATTGAGGCTGGGAAATACGCGCCGTCGATGGAGCTAGCTTTTCGTATAGTTCGCGAGTTTGATGTACCGTTTGAAGAAATCTTTCAGTTTGAAGCAAGCCTGTAAACGTATAAAGTTGATAAATGATGAGCTTTATATTCTATGAATTAACTCATTAACCTATACGCAAAACTTAAATTAAACAGTATTTTGAGTATACTTTATCTTCTTGATCCATCAACTTAACCAAAAACCGTTCTTAGTGGTCACAATCTCCAAGCGTCGCATGAAAAAGTGTATGCGGTTTTTCATATACAGGCGGCGCGTAATTGAAACTGCCGTAAAACCGGTTCTGATCCCGTCCTCATCCTGAGGTGCTGCGTCGCAGCCTCGAAGGGCAAGTCCGGGACTAAAGCTTTTACTAGGATTGCTAAATATTGTTGGTAATTTAGCTTGGTAATCCGGATAGAAATTTTTCTTGATCTTTTTGCAGCACCATAATTAGAAAATCAAAAACCAGTCTTATGCGTTTATTGCGTGATAAATCATCATGAGCAACAATCCACAAATCAACAAAGCTCTCATACTCAGGTAAAACCCGTTCGACATTTTCTAGGTGAGCAGCTTGAATATGAGCCAAAGATCCAATACCAAACCCGCCTTCTATAGCAACTTCATGAGTGCGAAAGCTATTAGATACGAGGGCGATTTTCTTGGGCGGAGATTGAAAAACTCCAAGATTTATCGGCCAATGAGGGTTGTTATCGTTATTCTTATTGAATTGAACTCTTAACCCAATATGTTCTTTCAAGTCTTGCGTGTTCAATGGGCGACCATTTTTTTGCAAATAATTTTTTGAGGCATAAAGACCAAACCCGGTGGTTATTACCTTGCGAGCGATTAGCGAGTTTTGGTTCCCGGGTCCTTTCCAGCGTAGGGCAATATCTGCTTCACGCTTGGCCAGATTTACAGGTTCTGCATTTATATCAATTTTGAAACTTATTTCAGGGTATTGCTGATGAATTTCTTCTAATACTGCAGGCAACCAAACATCACCGATGCCCTGTGAGGCAGAAATGGTTATGTCGCCGGCCAGTGTTTGTTCTTGCGCATCAGTGGTGCGCGTGATGGCTTCTGCTTCGTATTCCATGCGCTGGATATGATCTAATACGGCTATTCCCATTTCGGTGGGTTCAAGTCCGGAGCTAGTTTTTTTAAGTAATGGCGTGCCCATTTGCTCTTCGAGGGCGCTAATCCTGCGCCCGACCGTTGGTTGGCTTAGGTTTAGCTTTCGAGCGGCACTAGACAGGTTCCCGGATTCAATCACTGCCAGAAGAACCGGCAAGTCTGACCAATTTAGTTTGTTGTTCATGTTAAATGTTGTCCCAGAGTTTGTTTGTCACGTTATGGATAGATAGGGGCATCTTACCGTAATTAAAGGGTAAATCCAATAATAATACAAACTTGCATAGCATATATGCAATAAAAGTAAACGCTGTTCACTTTATAAACCAGAAAAATTACCCTATGTTCAAGGTCGATTGAAACTTTAACAAGGAAAAAATAATGACCTCCCCCAAATTTATTAAATCCACAATAATTAGTCTTGGCTTGGCCGTTGCCGGCCTGTCACTTGCGCCGGTGGCTTTCGCAGCTGATACAAATCCAGTTTTTGCCAGCAAAACTATTTCCAATAGTAAAATCCGTGCTGGAATAACTGCTTTTGAAAAAGGTGACTTTACTAAAGCTGTTTTTTTCCAGAAAGCTGCGCTAAAGTCTGGTTTGTCAAAGTCTCGCAAAGTGGCCGCGTTTACTAATTTATGTGCCGCCGAAGGTGCGCTGGGAAATCTTGATGCTGCCAAAAATGCTTGTGATTTAGCTTTGCAGTTGGCGCCAACTTCTTGGCAGGCGACAAACAACCAAGGCGTTGTTTCATGGTTATCTGGTAACACTGTTGCGGCTGGCGAATTATTTGCTAGTGCAAAAGAAACTGCCGGTGATAAAGACCAGCTTGCTTCACAGAATTACCAATTAGCCAGTCAATTCAAATTGGCAGAAAGTATCCAATAATTCTTCCCGATAAAAATGACTGATCCCCGTCCCCTCGGTAACCAGTCATAGAAAACCAAACGGTTTTCCACCTTAAACGCCTCGCTTATAAAAGCGGGGCGTTTTTATGTCTGCAACCAGTCGGGCTTTTGAAATGGTAGCTCAAGGTCGCGGGCAACTGCTGCATGGGTGATCTCGCCATTTGCCACATTAAGACCAAGTGCAAAACCGGGGTCAGCATTTAATGCTTGCTGCACACCTTGATCAACCAAGCGTCGTAAATAGGGCAGGGTGGATTTTACCAAAGCAAATGTCGAGGTTCTGGCCACGGCTCCGGGCATGTTGGCAACACAATAATGAATGATGCCATCAACTTCAAATGTTGGGTCATCATGAGTGGTGGCATGAGATGTTTCAAAACAACCGCCTTGGTCGATGGCTATATCAACCAAAACTGCACCAGGCTTCATGGTGCGAACCATATCTCTTGTCACCAGTTTTGGTGCGGCGGCGCCGGGAACCAATACCGCACCAATGATCAGATCAGCCTGCATACAGGCATTGGCAACCGCGCGTTTGGTGGAGTATTCAGTCTTTAGCCTACCGCCATAAATCATGTCCAGCTCGTTTAACCGTTCATCAGATATATCAAATATAGTTACATCAGCCCGCAAACCCATGGCCATTTGCGCCGCATGGGTTCCGGAAACTCCGCCACCAAGAATTACTACTTTCGCCGGCGCAACACCCGGCACACCACCAAGCAATACCCCGCGTCCACCTTTGGAACGCTCAAGGCAGTTTGCCCCCACATGCACAGACATGCGTCCGGCAACCTCGGACATCGGTTGTAATAATGGTAAGCCGCCATTTTTCCCGACAATGGTTTCATAGGCAATGGCAGTACAGCCGGATTTGCGTAATCCTTCGGCCTGTTTTTTGTCAGCGGCCAAATGCAAATAGGTGAATAGAGTATGATCGGCACGCAGCATTTCATATTCGACTTGTTGTGGTTCCTTGACCTTTACAATCAACTCGGTGCCGTCAAATACTGCCTTGGCATCAGGAGCTATCGTACAACCAACCGCTTGGTAATCGGCATCGGTAAAACCCACTCCATCACCGGCATTGGTTTGCACCATCACCTGATGACCATTTTCGGTCAAATCAGCTGCTGCATCAGGGGTTAAGCTAACTCGGTATTCGTGGGTTTTAATCTCTTTTGGTATGCCGATGTGCATGGGTTTGCTCCTTTAGTGTCTGTTTTCGCTTGGCAGAATAGTTGAGTTTAAACAGAATGTACTTGTTAAATCGCTTAATTTAGAGGATTATAAGCAAGAATATTATTTCTTTGACATAAAAAATGAAAGAATCTTCGAAATGCTTGACGAGTTAGATGTGCAAATTCTTGATCACTTACAAGCCAGTGGGCGTATGGCCAATGCCGACCTTGCCGATGCGGTGGCTTTGTCGCCATCTGCCTGTCACCGGCGGGTGCGGGCATTGGAGAAATCGGGAGTAATATCCGGTTATGTAGCATTGCTGAGCGAGGAAAAGCTCGGGCAGGCTTCTTCAGTTTTTGTGCAGGTGACACTGGAAAACCAGAGGCGGGAGAATTTAAGCCGGTTTGAAAAAGCGGTTAGTCGTTGTCCGCAAATTATGGAGTGCTTTTTGATGACCGGCGATGCCGATTATTTGTTGCGCGTAAGTGTGCGTGATGCCGCTGATTATGAAAAATTGCACCATGATGTCTTAACCCGCCTACCCGGCGTGCAAAGGGTAATGTCAAATTTTGCCATCCGCAAAGTGTTTCGCCGAACTGCCTTGCCGTTGGCTTCGAGTAAAGCTAAGTAACCCTCATGACCGATGATCCAAAAAACCTTACCCAATTAGGTGGTAAAACCACACTGCCAGCTTCGCCAGAAGCGGCCACGCTTGAACGAGTGGCTGATCCGCACGTGGATGATCTATATCTGGTACGCTTTGCCGCTCCGGAATTTACCTCGCTTTGTCCGGTCACCGGGCAACCTGACTTTGCCCATTTGGTGATTGATTACGCGCCAAATAATTGGTTGGTTGAGAGTAAATCGTTAAAGTTATATCTAGGCAGTTTTCGTAATCATGGTGCATTTCACGAGGACTGCACTGTGGCCATTGGTAAGCGTCTGGTGGAATTGCTTGATCCGAAGTGGCTCAGAATTGGTGGCTATTGGTATCCCAGAGGCGGCATTCCAATTGATGTATTTTGGCAAACAGGAATTGCGCCCAAGGGATTATGGCTACCGGATCAAGATGTGCCAAGCTATCGCGGACGTGGTTGAGAGCCAAATATTTTTTAACTGCTAAATAACTTTCCCCTTAACGGTTTCTAAACCGCCTTTGTAGTTATGGTTGAAGCTGATACTTTTCTTACCAATTTAATGGTGGCAAATTAATTGCGCCTATTAAATATCGGGGGGCAGGTGGCGAGAAAGCTAATATTGTTAGCGGATAATCGGGTGATATTTATATTGCCAGCCAGCGGCAAGTCAAAATCAAAAACAAGTAGCAAATTTTTGCTAAATCAATAGCAGAGATATGGAAAATGTCGTCGCAATTAAAATCATTAAAAGTTGTGAGGCAAGCTCTGTTACCCAAATTCATTTGTATAAAATCAAGGGAAATATTATGAAACCTATATTCTTGAATACTATCAAAACCAGTATCGTAGCTGTTGCAATTTTAGCTGTAAGTGCATTTAACCCGGCACTCGCCGGTGATGGTGGATCTAGCGGCGGCGTACATTACCCGTCTAATGTTATTGGGGTTTTTGTTGGCGCCACCGATAGCGGTAAAACAGATTTTACTGTTGGCGTTGAATATGAAAGACGAGTTTCGGAAATGTTCGGGTTTGGCGGTGTTATTGAACACACTCCTGATGCCCATAACGGTGATGGAGTTAGCGTTGCACTAGTCGAGCTTTTTGTGCATCCGGTTGGCAGGTGGCGAGTAATTGGCGGCGTTGGCGCCGAAAAATTACACGGAGACAGTGGTTATACCAAAACTATTTTTCGTACCGGAATTGCTTATGATTTTATAGTCGGCGATTTTGAAATTGCCCCGACATTTAATGTTGATCATGTCGATGGCAAGCAATTAACCGTATTCGGCGTTTCGTTCTTACGACATTTTTAGGGCGTTTCTCTGACCAGAACTGTCATCACGCAATTTTTCGGGTGATGCAGTTTTCGGAATTTCTGGATGCGAACAAGTCGGAGTATGACAATGGTGGAAATGATTGACCGCATTGCCCCTCAGCCCCGCCCTCTCCCACAAAGAGAGGGAGTCATGTTCGTGGCGGTGGTATAATCATCACTCATATTTCCGGTGCGCCCCTTCTCCCATTGGGAGAAGGTCGGGATGAGGGGTAACTTATCAACTATGTTGGGATTTGCCTGCCCCACCACATACGTCATCACACGACTTGTTCGGGTGATCCAGTTTCTTCATTGCAATTTTTTAAGCCCCCTCAACCCAGCCTCTTTGTTGTCCTATCGCTTCGCTACTTGAGGACTCTCCCCAGCGGTTCGAGGGAGTCCTATTGCCCCAAGACAAAAGACAAGTGCGAACAAAGATCTCATTTGCACTACATTTCTTTAGTGGTCGCATTTGCTCACCACAAAACCGCATACATTTTTGTTGGCAAATGCTCGTTGACCCCTAACTAGCACTCATTGGCAAAGAGGTTACTTCAAGCTAGGGTGAATTGGCAAACATTGCGCCCTTATCTGACCCTTATTCACCCTTGTTTGCAATCAACAGTCGGGGATAAGTTCCAACCATGCTCGCTGCCACCTCTCTTGTTATAATGATGTTGCAAGTGGCTTTAATACGCCAACTTACGGCTGTTTGACATTGTGAATATGCGCTAAACTCTATGAAACGTGGACTTTCTGGTAATTGCCACGGGCGATTGCGTAAAAGGAATACCTTTTCCTGAGTAGCCCTTTGCACTTTATCCCTTGGGGAAAGTTGGAAAAATAACCGATGGTTTTTTTTAATTCTGGATTTTGCCGGATTTTGAAGGGTTTGAACATTGGTAATTGGCAAAATCCGCTTTGTACTTGACCATTGTAACCTGCCAATGCCTATTGCTTGGAACTATTGATTGCAATGAGGCGAGTAGAAAGCAAAAATGGCGACAAAGGGTAAAATTCCCGCCGACGGGTTTGAAAACCGCGATCAAGTCCGTGCTTGGCTTGAACATCAAAGCCGAGAGGTGACGGTGGTCATGGCGGTGCGTTCGGCGTTACGGGTTTGGCCATTGTTAAGCTATGGTTTACCTGCGAAGGATTTCCGTAAAACCGCCACTGCCATAATTTTACCATGCTCTCGTGCTATGACAGCATCACTGTCTGTGGGCACATGGCCAGACAGTGATGCTACTGCTGATGCTACTGCTGATGCTACTGCTGATGCTACTGCTGCGTATGCTGCTGCTGCTGCTGCTTTTGCTGCTGCTGCTGCTGCTTTTGCTGCTGCTGCTTTTGCTGCTGCTGCTGCTGCTGCTACTGCTGCTGCTGCTGCTGCGTATGCTACTGCTTTTGCTACTGCTGATGCTGCTGCTGCTGCTGCTGCCTTTACCACGGTTGCCAGACAGCTCGAAGAAGCTGCAATGTCATTGGTTGAACTGTCTGCCTCGCCATTGTGGGGATCGGGCATTGACGACATGCCGCCGAAATTACGCCAAGAGTGGCAGCGACAAACCGAAAAATTACTGGCACTTGATGAAAATTGGCAGGTTTGGACAAATTGGTACACGGCGCGTTTACGTGGCAATCCAATGCTCAAAGATCGGGAATTGACATTTGTTACCGAACTAACCAAAGAAGAATGGCAAGGCGACACGAAAGGCATAAACGAAAAACTACAGGCTATTATTGATCGGTTTGCAGAACTACCACGCCAAGACCCAACCGCAGAAACATTTGATTTTAATCAACAGGGTAAAATCACTGTCTCAACCCAGAAGCATGGACTGGCGTTAGCTGATACCGAGGCTCAAAGAAATTGGTATGCGGAGTACAAAGATGCAATTTCGATTTTAACGGCTGAAGGCTCAAATATGTTAGGCTCGGCATTTATGCCAATAAGCCTGTTATCGAAAGCTTTGCCCGAAGATATCAATGATGCGCGGGTGGCAAGCCTATGGTCGCGATCTAATCGTTTGCGCAGTATTTTAGCGCGTCATAAAGTGGCAATGAAAGATAGGGATCCAAATTCGGATAAATTAGAACCTGCTATTGCCAGCGGAATTGATCATGCGCTTGGAGTGTTTCATAATCTAACTATTGGCGATCCTGCACTGCTTAATGCCGAGCAAATATCGCTTGGTCCGCAAGAAGAGCAGCAAATCCAGCAATTATCCGAATTGATACAGCCGGTGATTGTTGATGCGGTGAAACAAGGCCTAACCGATGATGATGCATCAGAATTGCTTGGTGAAATAGCACAGCATGTGGAAATTCATCCAACAGATATTTCTGGCCGATTACAGCGGGTGCAAGATCAAAAAACGCAAGGCAATTTTGTTAATGCTCTGCTTGGTGGGTTTGCTAAAATGAGAGATGGCGCTTTGCTCGGTATAGGCGCTGGGATTCCTAGTTTTCTATCGAAGAATAAAGATAATATTCTAGGCTATGTAAAAGAAGTCTGGCCAAACTTGCTGGAAAAAATTACTGAATTATTCAATAGTCTGACCTAAATCACCGATCCCGCTGTACCATAAACGCCAAGCGTTCAAATAACTGCACGTCTTGTTCGTTCTTTAGCAATGCCCCATGCAATGGCGGGATCAGCTTGCGTGGATCGCTTTGGCGCAAAGTCATCGGGTCGATGTCTTCGACCATAAGT